>CANDFU010000209.1 GCA_947384095.1 uncultured Roseburia sp.
CTGACGCTCAACAATAATTCAAACGATATTTTTTCATACAAAATAAATTTTGAAGAACAGTATTCGTTGCAGCTTGGCGCGCCGGTGAAGGTGGATAAGCCAAACTGTGTCTATATTTTAAAACTGAATGAGGCATAAAAGCGGCTGCTTACAGGTGGAAGCGTGGCGGAAAATGTCCGCGGCGGAATACAAAAACGGTACGGGTACTGTTTTTGTATTCCGCCGTGTTTTACTATAAAAGCTCCGGACGGCGGCCATATGGAGGGGCGTGTGTTTACACGCACAGCCATATGGACATCGGACGGGCAAGCAGGTATGAGCAAGTAAGCCGTCAGGCCGGATTGCGAATACCGGCGGCGATTGCGGGAGCACAAAGTGCGGAGCAATCGGCTTTCATGCCCCGATGGTGCGCCGGGCAGTGGCGCATGAGGTTTACTATAAAAGCTCCGGACGGGCGGACCGGCAGGAGTACAGCATTCCGCTGCGGACTCCGCATGCTTTAGGCTGCTGCGAGCGCCTTCTCTGCAAATTTAAGGAAATCCGTCTGCGGGAGAATGAAAGGAACCGGACTGGATATAGCTATAGTAGGTATCGGAAACAGAGCTTACGAAAAGAAGAGGTTGGGCGATGGGCAGAGAAGAAAAACTGAAGCAACAGCAGGAATTTCTGGTAAAGTTTGCATATTGGGCGATCTGGGGGATATCGGGCGTCCTGCTGATCAAGTTTGTGGGTCCGGTTCTGCTGCCGTTTCTGGCGGCATTTCTGATTGCATGGATTCTGACAGGGCCGGTAACGTTTGTGGAGAAAAAGATACACCTGAAGAGGAACCTGGCGTCGATTCTGGTAGTGGTTCTTTTTTATGGGCTGGTAGCAGGAGTGATCTATTTTGCCGGACGCCATGTCATCGGGCTGGTGCAGGAGATTTTTGCAGAGCTGACGGCTTTTCTGTCAGAAACGGTGTATCCTCTGGCGGAGGCGTTTGTGACATGGCTGGACCGTATTTTGACGGGCAGCGCGGATCCGGCGCTGCAGTATGCCGGAGAGCAGGCGTCGCAGATGGCAGGAAATGTGTCACAATATGCAAATGAGGAGTCCGAAGTGATGGCAAACCTTTCCGCCCGGTATATGAGCGACGGTTCCGCACAGGTGACAGCGCGGGCGGCTGAGATGCTCTCGGATGTCTCGGGCGCGGTGATAAGCGGGGTATCGGATGCGGCGGCTTCCATACCGGGAATCTGCATGAATGTGCTTTTTACCGTGATTGCGACAGTGTTTATGGAACTGGAATTTCCGGCTATTCTGGATTTTCTGCACAGACAGATTCCCGGGCGGTGGCAGAGATCGGTGGCGGATGGGAAGTCTTATGTGCTGGGAACTCTGGGGAAATGTCTCCTGTCCTATGGGCTGATCCTGTTGATGACATTTGCAGAGCTTTTCGTTGGTTTTCTGGTCCTTGGAGTTGACGAGGCTTTTGTTATCGCGTTTCTGATTGCGGTGCTTGACATTCTCCCGGTGCTTGGCACAGGTACAGTGCTGATTCCGTGGACCTTGATTGCCTTTGCCTCGGGTGAGACGAGGCTTGCCATCGGGATTCTGGTATTATATCTGATTATAACTGTGGTGCGCAATATTGTGGAGCCGCGCCTGGTCGGACGACAGATGGGGCTTTCTCCCGTGGTGATGCTGCCGTGTATGCTGGTAGGGCTTAAATTTTTCGGTATTATCGGATTGTTCGGTATCCCCTTTGGCGTGGCATTTTTAAAAAGTCTGAATGACAGGGAGCTGATTCATATTTTTAACGGCGCGCCCAAGGAGAGGGAAGAGGCCGGGTAATGATTGACAGCCGCGCGCGGCTGTGCTACATTGGCTTCGGGAGAACAGCAGATACGGCAATTGTTCTGAAATGGAGGAACAGATGAGGAAAAGAGTGGCAGTCCTTCTTGTGACAGTGCTTGCCGTCGCGGCGGCAGGATGTGGTTCCCGCCCCGAGAGCGAGACGGGGAAACTGCCGGGAGAGGGCGGAACAGAAAAAACGGAAAACAGCCCGGAAGCCGGGACAGAGAGGGAGGACGACGGGAGAGATCCGGGGGGTGTCCGGATCGGGGTGATTGTCGGTGCGGAAGACGCCGATTCAGATCAGAAGGCTCATCTTGCAGGGATTGACCGGATGACGGAGCGTCTGGGTCTTACCGGGAAACAGGTGTTAAGGCGGTCTGCCGGGGAGGCAGGGAGTAAAACATCCTGCTATGATGCGGCAGCGGAGCTGGCGGAAGCAGGGTGCGACGTTATTTTCAGCTGCATTTTATCCGAGGAGGATCTGCTTCGCGCCGCCATAGAGTATCCGGCGGTGGAATTTTGCCAGGCGAAAGGCGCGATGGCGCCGGAGGCCGGCGTTGCCAATCTGCACAACTATGGACTGGCGTTTTATGAAGCTTTTTATGTGTGCGGTATCGTGGCAGGACATGCGCTCGGCGACGCCGCTGCGTCTGGCGCTGCCGCGGAAGGCGAGGTGAAGCTGGGGTATGTCGCCGCCGGGCCGTCTGCGGCAGATATTTCCGGATTTACTGCGTTTTACCTGGGGGCCCGCAGCGTCTGTCCCGGAACAGTGATGGAAGTGGCGTATACAGGCGGTTCCGAAAGTGCGGCGGCGGATAAGGCCCGGGAGCTGATAGAAGGCGGCTGTGTTCTGGTCGGCTGTAATACCGGAATGGACGGGGTCGCAGCCGTATGTGGCGAGTACGAGATTCCTTTTGTGGGGGAAACGGCAGACCGCGATACAGATATCGAGGCAGACGGTGAAGGCGCTGCACTGGTTTATCCGGTTGCAGACTGGGAGAGCTATTATTCTTATGCGGTGGAGCAGGTCGCCGGAGGAGAATATATTGACACGGACTGGTGCCGGGGATATGCGGACGGGGCCGTCGGTATCTATATGCCGAAGGAAGACGATATTGCGCCGGGAGCTGCGGAGCAGGTAAAAAAAGCAGAGGAAGCCTTAAAAAACAGCTCTCTGCCTGTGTTTGATACCGACACGTTTACCATAGGCGGCCAGACGCTGGAAGCGTGCATGGAACAGGGAGGGGAGTATGAAAAGTATCGTCTGTATGTGTACGACGGTTATTTTCATGAGTCGGAATACGCAAGCGCGCCTGTGTTTGATCTGATTGTGGATGGAATCGAGGTCAGATGATCAGTCTGTTTAACAGGCCTTCACAGCCCTCTGCAATTTCCCGGTATGTCACGTCAAATTTTCCGGTGTACCAGGGGTCATCGATGTCTCCCGGTTGATCGGTGAAGTCTAAAAGACGGCAGATCTTGTTTTCGGGATCGCTTTCGAATACCCGCATCATATTGCGGATGTTGTAGCTTTCCATTGCAATCAGGTGGTCATATTTTGTATAGTCGTCGCGGCGGATACGCCGTGCCGTTTTCTGCTCCAGCTCCGCTGCGAGCTCTCTGCTGCAGACGCACGTGCCGGGCGCGGCATTTTTGCCGATACCGTGCCGTGCGAGTTCCGCCCGCGCGGGCGGATAGATATGGTTTCCAATTTCCTCATTGCTGGTGGCGGCGGATGCGATCGAAAAATCAGATGCGATACCGCGCTTTTCTACCATGTCTTTTAAGATAAATTCGGACATGGGGCTGCGGCAGATGTTGCCGTGACAGATAAAGAGTATTTTTATCATCCTGAATATATCCTTTCATAAGCCTTCAAACCTTGATACAATCGAACGTTAGTAGTTCGATTGTCATGTATTTCGGGCTTCTTGGCACTTTTCTTTCATTTGATATTTTGCCCTTACCTTACGCAAATCTATGTAAATCTACGCAAATTCATGAGCAAATGGTGTAGTAAATTGGTGTGTTTTTCAACTTGATTTTCTTTGATTTCCCTGTATATCGGTATCTTTACACGCAGGATGCTCCTGCGCTGTCCGGCACTCGTCAAACACATCTGCAAGCAATGTGTTTTCCCCGTTGCCCGCTCAAATCAATGATTCCCGCCATATGCCCCGCAGCACGGCCATAACTCGCATGAGTGTAAACATTCAGTGTAACGCCTACATCAGAATGTCCCATTACATACTGCAAGTTCTTGATATCCATGCCCGCACTTGCCATATTAGTACAAAATGTGTGACGGAACACATGGGGCGTGATATGGGGAAGCGGTTTATCCGGGTGCAGCTTCTTGTATTTCTTTATAGCCCAGCGCATTTCGTTTTCGATATGCAACGCTACTTTC
>CANDFU010000210.1 GCA_947384095.1 uncultured Roseburia sp.
ACTCATCGTCAGATTCGAATCTGAAAAGTTTGTCCGCATATAAGTAGCAGCTTCCTCGATGACATCAGAATTTTTCACCGCAATTCCGGAACGCCTGTCAATAATCACCTCACAGGCTTCACACAAAAGTTCATAAAAATCCTGCATATTCAAACACTTTGACAACGTAAATACGTTATAAAAATCATTTAACTCATTTTTATCCCCTGGCCACTCACTCAGCAAAACATGGATGATGTCATTGTAAAGAATACGGAATGCGTACAGAGACGCATTCTCCCCGTTCATCTGGCTGCAAATGTCTTTTACGGCCATTCTCATACCTTTTTTGTCATTATTCTGGATGGCATATCTGAGTCTTTGCAGATAATTTCCCGGAATCCTGCCGATATAATCCTTCTGCACGACCTCACTGAAACGGATAATGTTATTGCTGTCAAACAAAAGATGACTGTCAAACGCCGTACTCGCCTCCAGATACGCCTTAGAGCTCTCTTCAAAGGTATCGTGATAATTGCTGACAGCGATCACATAATCCTGACAGTATTTTCTCTCAATTTCCAGAATCACATCCAAAACCGATTCCAGCTCTTCCTGCTCATCGGCAAACAGAACAAACAGGTTTTGATTATTATTGATCAAATGAATCCCATATCCTTCAACTTTGCTCTTCCGCTCAATTATCTCCAGCATATCGGAATACGCCTTGTTCTCGTGACTCATCTCCCTGCCCCGAATCAGCAGTACGAGAAACTGCCTGTAATCAACAACAAGGCCTACTTTTTCCGCCGCCAGAATCACATCTGACTTTTGCGGAAAGCCACCTCTGATAAAATCGCGGATAAACCTTGTCTTTTTCAGTGAAAGCCTCTCCTTTTCCGACTCCGTGCGGCTTGTAAGCAATGTCTGAATGCCATTCTCAATGCTTTCAAAATCATAATTTGCCTCGTCATTTAAAAGAAGATTCAAATTCTTCACTCTCTTCAGAATCTTATCGGACAAAACTACGATGACAAATGTTGCCGGTATCGCGCATATAAGCATGACAAAGATAATTCCCCACTGGCTGCTCATGAACTTATCATGAAAAATGCTCATAGACTGTAAGCTTCCATAAAGAATACCGCTATCCCCTTCCATAGCACTCAGCAAATACTGCACCCCGTTTACCTGAACTTTACAGCTGCCTTCCCGCATCTCAGGAAGCAGCCCGTAAAGTTCCTCTTCCGAAATCATCTCGTTTCCTCTCGCCACCACGACCTTCCCATCATAACAAAGAAAATCCATACGTTTATCTTTTTCTTCACTGACAAGTAATTTATCATAATAAGTATCCGGAACCATAAAAATCAATGTTTCTTCGCACAAAGGCGGAATCGCCCTGAAAAAAAATACCTTATCCTTATTGGCAAGATAATAATTAATCCAGATCCCATCTACAGCCTGTTCCGGCAGAATGCGTAATCTCATAGTCTCTTCCATCATCAGTTCTTTCAGTTCTTCTGGCTGTACCTGTTCCATCAGACAGCCATTCTGCAAAAAATAATCTGTCCGCAGAGAGGTACTGTCATTAAAGATATATTCGTCCCTGTGATATTGGTATAAGAGCATATTGAAAAACTGACTGACGGCAGTATACTGCTTTAACTGCTCCTTCAATTTACCCGCTTTCTGCGGCTGTTCCTCAAGTTTAAAACTCCTTCCTTCAACAGACAGGCTCATCTGTATCACAATATCGTCCACAATCTGTATATCGTTTTCATGACGACTTACGATCGCGGAAAGACGCTGGGAATTCTGATTCAGAAAATCCGAATAAACTGCCTTGTAATAGAATCGGTAAAGATAACCACCCATAACGACAATGGTGAAAATCACAATCAGAAAAAATGCGCCGACATAATAAAATATATTATGAGAATTGATCTCTTTTTTTATCTTCTTCATATCCATTCTGATTTCCGCCCCAAACTGTTTTTCCTTCATTATACAAATACCCGATTCTTAAAGCAAGCATGACCATGCGCTGCAACGGCATGGTCATGTATATGCTTACATCCTGTTATTCGATATCCATCTGATCGATCGCATCCTGATACATCTGCACATAATCGGCTACCCCCATGCCGTCAAACATGGATACAAAACTGTTCCAACTTTCATCCGTCACACCATTTGTTACAAAATTCGCCATATTTTCGACCACTGCATTATTGATATCCGTCTCTGTCAAAGCGCTGCTCTGCAGCTGTTCGGAAGTCAACGGTGCCATATCCAGATAGTCATCCGAATATTTCTGGATAATTCCCGCTTCTTCTGATTTCAGGGAATATTCTGTCTTTTCCACACGCTGTTCCGGCATATTAAAGGTATCGGTGATATACTTGCCGGGTGCGAAGAACATCGTGTTACAATCCAGATAATTGCGAATTTCAACCGTACCGTCATTGATAGAATCAATCTTACCATTCTCGTTATAGGTCCAGCCTGTACCATCCGTTGCATCCTGCTCCCCATAATAGAGAGAGAACTGCATTTCCGTATCCAGCATAGCATCCAGCCACCGCATCGTTGCTTTCACATTCTGATTTGTAGCAGTAACATATGCCGCTGGTCTGGCAACTTCCAGATACCTGTAACAGCTTGTACTGCTGCTATCCGGCAGCCAGAATACAGAATCCTTTGCCACGCCGTCATCAAGTCCCATAGCGAGCAGCCGCCATGCTGTAAAGAAACCTATATTCCCGGCTTTCAGCTTCGTCTCAATCGTATTTAAGTCCTGAGACAACAGCTCCGCATCCACAAGCCCTTCCTTATAACACATATTTAACCATTCCATACACTCGCGGAAACCGTCCTGTGTAGCAACGAACTGCACCTTTTTGTTATCATCAATATAAATCCATTTCTCAGGATCACAGGGAATCCCAAACAGCGGAAGGAAATAACGAATCCCATAAAAACCGGTATCTAACCCCATCTCTAACGGAATCTCATCCGCCTGTCCATTGCCATTCGGATCATCGTTCTTAAATCTGCGCAGCACTTCCGTCAAAGATTCTATATCCGTCGGCATTTCCAGATTCAAAGCATCCAGCCACTCCTGATTAATGAAATAATGCTGATTTGTATTAATATTCTGCCCTACCAGATAGCCAACGGCATAAGTTTGACCATCAGATGCAATCAAACTGACAGTAGGATCATCATCCTCGGCATTCACACGCTCATTATAGACAGGCATATATTGCTCAATCAGGTCATCCAGTGGAATCAGAAGCTGCTGACTCACGCCATATTCCTCATCATCCACATCCCCGTTCGGCGCAATGATGACATCCGGATATTCTCCGGATGCAAACATCAGATTTAGCTTTGTGGGCCAATCCGCCGCCTTCACAACTTCCCATTCCGTTTTAATACCGGTCAGTTCATCCAGTCTCTGTACGGCAGGCATTTCCTCCGGCGCAATCATCGTATCCGTATCCCTGATTGCCAACATTACTTTCAAAGTAATCTCTTCCTTAACAATCGGGTAACCTTCCGCATTAAAATTATCAGATGCGTCTCC
Source organism: uncultured Roseburia sp. (assembly GCA_947384095.1). Taxonomy (GTDB): domain Bacteria; phylum Bacillota; class Clostridia; order Lachnospirales; family Lachnospiraceae; genus Roseburia. Next base: position 3,572 of record CANDFU010000210.1, read on the forward strand.
TTCTGAAGCTCCCTGCTGACTGTCTGCATCCTGCGCAGACGTCGTTCCGTCCGAACCGGAAGTATCGGAGCTGTTTCCCCCGCATCCGGCTAAAGCTGCCATCAGCATTGCTCCTGTTAATAATAACGCAATCACTCTTTTTTTCATTTCATATCCTCCTGTATTTTATCATATTTCAACACTTTCGTGCCGTAATCCAATTAACCTTTCAAAGAGCCGATCATAACGCCCTTTTCAAAATATTTCTGCATCGCCGCATATAGAATTACTACCGGACCGGTTGCCACCACGATAATACAATATTTCGATACATTAGCAATCCGCATTGCTTCCTGCATGGACTCAGCGCTGTCAGCCATCGTCATCATATAATCACCCGTCATATCAACCTGCAGTGTCGCCAGGATTTCCCGCAAAACCGTCTGCAAAGGCAGAAGCGCCCTGTCCCGCAGATAAACAAGTCCCGTAAAATAATCATTCCATTTCGCCACGCCATAATATACTGCCAATACGGCAATGATCGTCTTACTCAAAGGAAGCACAACCTTCCCAAAATACTGAAAATGTGTTGCGCCATCCAGCATGGCCGCCTCATACAGCTCTTCCGGTATGGAATTCTGGATATATGTCCTTGCAACCATCAGATTCCACACACTGACACAGCCCATCAGAA
>CANDFU010000211.1 GCA_947384095.1 uncultured Roseburia sp.
GTCATCGTGTCCATACCCCATCAGCATACTGCGGTCAAAGCCATAATCCCTGGCGTCGCCCGCCGGCACCACCTCGATTTCGGCCGAAAGGAAGTCTTCCTCTTCTATACCATATTCCGCTTCGAGGATTTTCATGATATTTGCTTTTACCTTTTCTTTGACCGCTTTTTTCTCTTCTTTTTTATCGTCTTTTTTCTCCTCCGGAACCGGAATGCTGCCGATCAGAAGGTCCAGGTTTTCACCCTCGATAACTTTGGACGCCTTCTTCTCCATCTGCTCCCCGGCGAGATGTATCAGAAGATCACTGACGCCAAAAACCGGATCACCCGGCTTATCCCCCACGTTCACCTGTACGGCCGTGCCGTCCTTTTTGGCGATAACGCCGTGAAGCGCCAAAGGAAGGGCTACCCACTGGTATTTTTTTACGCCTCCATAATAATGTGTATCCAGCATCGCAAAATCCGTATCCTCATACAATGGATCCTGCTTGAGGTCAAGCCGCGGAGAATCAATGTGGGCGCCGAGAATATTCATTCCCTGCTCCATCCCTTTCTTTCCGATCACAAAAAGCGCCAGACTCTTTCCCATATTGTTCGCATACACCCTGTCTCCCGCCTTCAAACGCGTGCCGTCTGCGATGACCTGCTCAAGGTCAAGAAACCCCTCTTTTTTCGCCTCAGCCACAAAAAACGACACGCATTCCCGCTCTGTCTTACAATCGGAGAGAAACCTGCGGTATTTTTCCGCAAACTTATATACTTCCTCTCTCTTTTTCCCTTCCGGGTACTTCTGCCATGCATTTTGTCTGTCCATCTCTTATTCTCCTATTATAAAATGGTTTGTATCCACACCATGCCCGGCCATGCAAACCGGCATGGGGATTTCATTTACTCATCTTCATCCTCATCGCCGGGCGTCCTTGTCAGGTTTTCCTGCACACGGCGATACAGCTCCTGAGCCGCGTTATATCCCATCTTCTTCTGCCTGTGGTTCGCCGCCGCAACCTCACAGATCACCGCAAGGTTACGGCCCGGGCGGATCGGAAGGGAGTGGCATACGACTTTATTCCCCAGAAACTCCGTGTATTCTTCTTCCAGCCCAAGGCGATCGTACTCATTTTCCTTCTTCCAGTCTTCCAGTTTGATCACAAGATCAATCTGCTGCTTCTCCTTCACGCACTCCACGCCGAACAACGTCTTGATATCGATAATCCCGATTCCCCTGAGCTCGATAAAATGGCGTGTGATCCGCGGAGAAGTACCAATGAGTACCTGCTCGTTTATTTTACGTATCTCCACGACGTCATCCGTCACAAGACGATGGCCGCGGCGCACAAGCTCCAGCGCCGCCTCGCTCTTTCCGATACCGCTTTCTCCCATAATCAGAAGCCCTTCCCCATAGACGTCCACCAGTACCCCGTGAATCGTAATGCAGGGGGCAAGAAGTTCGCTCAGACTGTGAATCACCTGCGCAGTAAATTCGGAAGTTCTTCGCTTTGTGCCCAGAACCGGCAGATTATTCACTTCCGCAAGCTCAAGGAAGAGAGGATCCGGCTGAATGTCACGGCAGAACACCACACAAGGGATATCGTAGGACATAAATTTGCGATATATATATTCTTTCCGCTCCATGTCAAGCTGCTGCAGATACGTATGCTCCACCGTGCCGATAATCTGGACTCTGTGCTGCCCGAAATATTCAAAGTATCCGCTGAACTGCAGCGCCGGACGGTTGATATCGCTCATCGTAATCCGGTTTAACTTCAAATCCATATCGGGGAGGAAATTGTACAAATCCATGACCTGCACCATTTTCGCCACGCTGATTCCCTTTTTGTCTACACTATTCATCGCGCCATCTCCTTTTTTCTGTCGTTCTTTTCCCTACCACTATAGCACAAACGGTCCCTTTCTTCAACTAACCGGAAGCGCCGTTTTCCTTTTCAGAGTGAAAAAAACAGTACACGGAATGCGCTGCTTTTGCACTCATCGCATCCGTGGCCGCAAGTTCTTCCTCCGTGGCGTTTTTAATGGCGTCTAATGACTGGTAATGCTTCATCAGCGCTTTTCTCCTGGCAGGACCGATGCCCGGAATATCATCCAGCACGGAGTGTACCTGCTCTTTGCTCCGCAGCGAACGGTGATATTCAATCGCAAACCGGTGCGCCTCGTCCTGTATCCTTGTAATCAGCTTAAACCCCTCGCCCCCACGGTCGATCGGGATCTCCACATTGTTATAGTATAACCCACGGGTGCGGTGATTATCATCCTTTACCATACCGCAGACCGGAATCACAAGCTTTAATTCCTCTAACACACGAAGCGCAATATTTACCTGTCCCCGGCCGCCGTCCATCATAATCAGGTCGGGAAAACGCGTAAAACTCCCATATTCTCCCGATAACTCCTTATCCGAAAGCTCCTCCATCTCCTGTATTCCATGGGTAAACCTTCTGGTCAGCACCTCATGCATCGACGCATAGTCGTCCGGTCCCGCCACGGTCCGCAGTCTGAACTTCCGGTAATCGCTCCGCTTTGGCCTTCCCTTCTCATAGACTACCATGGAACCGACCGTCTCAAATCCGTTCGTATTGGAGATGTCGTATGCCTCGACGCGCTGCAGATCCGTAAGCTCTAAAAGCTTCCCGATTTCTTTCATTGCGCCGATCGTACGTCCCTCCTCCCGCCGGATTTTCTCCCTGTCCTGAGATAACACAAGCTCCGCATTTTTCTTCGCAAGCTCCATCAGCTTTTCTTTCATGCCCTTCTGCGTGATGCGGATGTATACCCTGCCCCCGCGCTTTTTTTCAAGCCATTCCTCCAGCACCGCACGGTCTGCCACCTCCTCCTGCAGCATAATCTCCCTCGGAATAAACGGCGTGCCCGAATAAAACTGCTTCAGAAACGTGGATAAAAGCTCTTCCCTCCTGTCCTCAGTCCCGATCCGGATATAAAAATGATCCCTGCCGATCAGTTTGCCGCCCCGTATAAAGAACACCTGTACCACGGCGTCCCGCTCATCCGCCGCCAGGGCGACAATATCTTTGTCCTCCCCGTCCGTGTGCGTCACCTTCTGTTTCTGCGCGATCTTTCTGACGCTTCCCAGCAGTTCCCGGTATTCGATTGCCTTCTCAAATTCCATCTGCTCCGACGCCTGCGTCATCTTCTCTTCGAGAGACTTTAACACAGCTCCATAATTTCCGTTTAAAAATTCCATGACCGCATCTACCTGTCTGCGGTATTCCTCTCTGTCCACATTTCCCTGGCACGGACCGGCGCACTGATGGATATGGTAATTTAAGCAGGGACGTTCCTTTCCGATATCTCTGGGCAGAACACGGCTGCAGGTGCGCAGGCCATATATTTTATTGACAAGCTCGATGGTATCCCGCACGGCGCCGGCGCTCGTGTAAGGGCCAAAATATCTGGATTTATCCTTTTTCTGCTGACGCGAAAAGAGGACCCTTGGAAAATCTTCTCCAAGAGTCACCTTAATAAAAGGATATGTCTTATCATCCCTCAGCATCGTGTTGTATTTGGGGCGGTGTTCCTTGATCAGATTGCACTCCAGCACGAGCGCTTCCAGCTCCGAGTCCGTGACAATATACTCAAAACGGACAATCTGCCTGACCATCTGCGCCTTTTTGATGCCTTCATCGTGACTCGGCTGGAAATACTGATGCACCCGTTTGCGCAGGCTGACCGCCTTCCCGACATAGATGATCGCATCCCGCTCGTCGTGCATAATGTAAACTCCCGGTTCATCCGGAAGTTTTTTTAACTCTTCTGCAATATCAAACATCATCTGCATCACCGCTTACTGTTTTCGTATTATCATCCACAATATGATCGATGGCATTTCCAGCCGGCTGTTGTCCCGTCAGACCTAAGCGCGCTTCCTCAGCCTGCTCAAAAAAAGTCTTTTTCCCTTCCTGTTCCTCCGGCTCCGGAAGCCCCTTCAGCCGTCTGAAGATCTTCATAAATTCTTTTCCGGTTATCGTCTCGTGTTCATAGAGATATTCTGAAATCTGATCCAGCACGTCGCGGTTTTCGGTCAGAAGCTGCACGGCCTCTTCATAGCTGGTATTGATGATGGAAAGGACTTCTTTATCGATCTGTGCAGCCGTATCCTCCCCGCAGAGCAGTCCCGCCCGGTTGTCCAGATACTGGTTCTCCACCGTTGCCAGGCACATCATGCCAAATCTATCCGACATTCCATACTGTGTCACCATCGCCCGCG
>CANDFU010000212.1 GCA_947384095.1 uncultured Roseburia sp.
AACACTATAACCTACACTCTTTCCCTACACGACGCTCTTCCGATCTGGTTTCATTCCCGCGTCACTATCCAATTGCTCACTGAGTAAAAGGCTTATGACCTGCAAGGTCTTCCCAAGTCCCATATCGTCTGCAAGAATCCCTCCAAAACCGTTTTCACGCAATGTTTTAAGCCATAAAAAGCCACTTTTCTGATAGCTGCGCATCACTTGTTTTAAAGATACAGGTACTTCATAATCACTGTCCTCAATCGTTTTCATATTGCGGACCATACTCTTAAATTCCCGGTTTTTCTCAACAAAAAGTACGCTGTTGTTTTTTAACGCTGCATCCAGATACATCGCCCGATACTTTGGGACAAACATATGCTTTTTCTTAAGATCCGTTTCTGTCAGTCCTAAATCCTCACGGACCTCTGCCAGAAGCCCCAGCCCGTCCTCGCGGATATCCAGAAAATCTCCGTTTTTTAAGCGGATATATTTCTTTCTGCGGTCATATTTTGTCAGAAGGTAGGCGATCTCCCCGTCATCCATCTCATCCGAATGAACGGACAGCTCAAGCAGATCGCTCTTTAGCGCCACCCCCACAGATACTGCCGGGGACTGCACCACTTTCATATTACAAAACGTCTTCGAAGTATAAATCGCCATATATTCGCTGAGGCGATGCAGACCGTTTGTCAGAAGCCGGTAAAGCATCTCTTCATCGTGCGAGAGGACAAACACTGTCCTTCCCATTCCAAACTCATTAAAATAGGGCTCCACCAGGCTGCGGATGCGCATCTCCTCCGTAATATCGCGCACTTCGCCCGGCTCGACAGCTTCCAGGACATTGTACTTTGCGCCGTCGTAAACTGCCATCAATTTCGCACCGATGACATCATTGCTCTGCTTATCAAGATATATTTCAAATTCCGGCTTTTTCGGAATATACAGGCTCTCGTCAAATCCCTCGCAGATTACCTCAAAACATTCCCGCGCCACCGGGAGAACATCCCGACAGAACATCGGCAGCTCCTGAGCCGCAATATAACATTCACTGCCTGTCTGCCGTTCCATATAGTCAAAAAAATCCGCCATACACTGCCGGAGCATTCCGGTACTCCGCCAGACCGCATCCTCCTCATAAAAATAATAATATCGGTCTCCCCGAATGACAGAAAGATCCTCAAGCATCAGAAATGCCCCGGCGCTTCCGCCTTTTACCGTCAGTCCCGGACGCCGCTCCTCTCTCTCCATATGAAAGAAGCGCTCCGGCTCATAACGCATCCCGGCCAGGAAGCCGTATCCCTCACCCCCAGCCGCTATCGCGTCAAAAAAACGGTCGATCCCCACTTCATCCAGCTCCATCGTCCGCTCATAACCTGCGCTGTAAGCATAATATGCATGAAACCGGCTCTGGCGCTTCTTATCCCTGTCCTGACGCTCCAGAAACTGTATCATACGCCTTCCGTGCTCCGTAAACGCATCCATATGATGATAAAAGTCCAGCTTTTTCCCATAGCGGACTTTTTCGTTTGTATGCAGGGCGCGCAAAAAAGCAGAAATATTTTTCAACACATATTTCTGCTCTACGCCAATTTTAAATTCCAGTGTCGGAAAGCTGTGATCCAGCTTAAAATAAGGTTCCAGCTCTACCTTGCCATAAATCCCCTCCGGTATCAGGCAGGCAGAGCCTGCCCGCAGCGAATAGCGGTTCAGAATATTCTTAAGCGCAGACTGCGTCGTCATTGCCGGCCATTCCCCCCGCGTATCCGCGTCTTCTGTCCCGGCTTTCTCCCATCCCTCCCTGAAACGCAGAATCTCCTGCGGCTGCCTGCGGCTTACATAGGCAAACAGCACAGCGGCGCCGTGTTTGCATTTTCCGTCGCATTCATAATACGACCCGCACCCGCATCTCACACTCGTGATATCGGAATACTCTTCGTCAACCGCCGCCTGCACCTGATAAAAATCTTCCCTTCCCCCTCTTACGCTGGCTGTAATCTCCGCCATCGGTACTCCGTTGTCCAGATAAATCTCATATGAAAAATCAAAAACCGCGCCTGCCTCGTACAGTTCCTTTCCTCTTCGAAATACTGCCGGAAACGCCCATTCCTTTATATCGGATACGGAAAACATACGCTGTTCCTCCCCGCCGTCTCATGTTCCACTATTTTCCTCATCCGCTTATTCTACCACATATTTTTATTTCCCGAAAGCCCACTCTGTTCAAAACAAAAACAATTTCTACAGAGTATATTTGCGCCCAAATTCTTCGACAAGACGCGTAAATTCTGCGCTCTCCGCCGCATCCATCTGATCTGTAAAACTGTGCTCTTCCAGCTGATTATCCTTTAACTGCATCATATAAACGGCAATATTGGAACAGTGATCCGCCACACGTTCATAGTTCATCGCAAGATCCGAGAGCGCAAGCCCCAGTTCAATTGTGCATTTCCCTTTCCGCAGACGCTTCATGTGATGCTTTTTGACGGTCTTATTCATCTCATCAATCACTTCTTCCAGCGGCTCCACGGTTCTGGCCAGAACCGGATCATTTTTCACAAAGGCCGCCGTCGTCCGCTCTAAAATATCTGCCACCGCACAGCCATAGGCGATCATCTCTTCCCGTCCTTTTTTTGAAAAATCCGCTTTCTTTTTATGCATCTGCTGTGCATTTTCCACAACATTGATCGCATGGTCGGAAATACGTTCAAAATCTGTCAGACAGTGCAGCAATGACGTCACCTGCATACTGTCACGATAAGAAAGATTTTCGCTGCTGAGTTTTGTGAGATAAGCGCCGACTTTATCATTGTAGGCATCCACCATCTCTTCTTTATCAATCACGTCCGCAATTATCTCTTCCGAAAAGTCTGTAAGTACTGTCATCGCTTCCAGAAAGCTGTCGCGCGCCATCACCGCCATCTGTCCTACCAGCGACCGGCACTGCTCGATCGCAAACGCCGGCGCGCTGAGAAAACGTTCGTCAAGAATGACAAACACATCCCCGCGGACATTTTTCTCATCCTCTGTTTTCGGAATCGTTAAATACGCCAGCTTTTCGAGCCCCTTTGTAAACGGAAGCAGGACAACCGTGGTAACTATATTAAAAATGCTGTGAATCAGTGCGATTGACGCCGCGCCCACAATCCTGTCCGTAAACGAAAACGCAAAAATTGCATTTCCGGCATAAAACACCGTCATGAAAATGGCAGTCCCGATCAGATTAAAGTACAAATGTACAAACGCGGTGCGCCGCGCCCCTTTATTGGCCCCGACTGCAGAAATCATCGCCGTCACGCACGTCCCGATATTCTGCCCCATAATAATCGGTATGACAGAACCATAAGTAAACGCCCCCGTCGCAGAAAGCGCCTGCAGGATACCGACGGAGGCAGAGGAGCTCTGAATGACAGCCGTCAGCACCGCTCCGGCCAGCACCCCGAGCAGAGGATTCCGGAACATGGTCAGAATATTGGTAAACCCGGGCACATCCGCCAGCGGCTTCACCGCCCCGCTCATCGCTTCCATCCCGTACATCAGCACGGCAAACCCCAGCAGGATTTCCCCGACATCCTTCTTTTTATCAGTCTTTCCAGACATCAGAAAAATAATACCGATCAGCGCAAGAATCGGTGAAAATGAGGACGGTTTTAACATCCGTATAAAAAAGTTGCCGCCCTCGATACCGGTCAGGCTTAAAAGCCAGGAGGTGATCGTCGTTCCGACATTCGCCCCCATAATAATGCCTACCGCCTGGGAAAGCTTCATAATCCCGGAGTTTACAAAACCAACCACCATCACTGTGGTAGCAGACGATGACTGTATAACGGCTGTCACCCCGGCGCCTAACAGAACCGCTTTAACGGGATTGGAAGTCAGATTCTCAAGGATACGCTCCAGTCTGCCGCCCGACATCTTTTCAAGGCCGGCGCCCATGACATGCATTCCATACAAAAACAGCGCAAGACCGCCAATCAGTGCCAGTATTCCAAATATATCCATTTTTTCTCCTTCTTCTGCACTATGGCAGAAACTCTGATGTAATACATACAGTTCATTTATAGCGTATTTCCTGTCATATTGCAATTACTAAAAAGGAGTATGCAGAAACTTCGGGAAAATATACAAAGTTAAAAGTAAAAAAAAGCCTGTTTTTCCAACCGGCTATGATATATAATAATAAATCATATAATTGTCGGTACTTTCAGATCGGAAGAGCACACGTCTGAACTCCAGTCACCTCTCGTCATCT
>CANDFU010000213.1 GCA_947384095.1 uncultured Roseburia sp.
AAATTTATTAAAGAAGTTCTGGAACGTGATCGTCGCCAGCGTCTTGCTCTCCCGCTTCACCTTTACATGCTCTTTTGCCTCAATCGCCTGGTGCAGGCCGTCCGAATAACGCCGCCCCGGCATAATACGCCCCGTAAACTCGTCTACAATCATAACCTGATCGTCCGTGACCACATAGTCCTGGTCGCGGAACATCAGATTGTGCGCCCGCAGCGCAAGGATAATATTGTGCTGGATCTCAAGATTTTCGGCATCCGCAAGATTTTCAATCCGGAAAAACTGCTCGACTTTTCTGACTCCGTCTTTCGTGAGGCTGACCACTTTATCCTTCTCGTTGACGATAAAATCCCCCGTCTCTTCCTGCTCTACGCCCATAATGGCATCCATTTTGGAATATTCCGGAATATCCTCACCGCGCTGCATCTGCCGCGCCAGAATATCACACGCCTCGTAAAGCTTCGTCGACTTACCGCTCTGTCCCGAGATGATCAGCGGCGTCCGCGCCTCATCGATCAGAACAGAATCCACCTCGTCGATGATCGCATAGTGAAGGCCGCGCTGCACAAGCTGCTCCTTGTATATGACCATATTATCCCGCAGATAGTCAAATCCGAGCTCATTGTTCGTGACATACGTGATATCACAGGCGTATGCCTCCCGCCGCTCGTCGTTGTTCATGGAGTTTAACACAACGCCGACCTTAAGGCCCAGAAACTCGTGTACCTGCCCCATCCACTCGGCGTCACGCTTCGCCAGATAGTCATTCACCGTCACGATACAGACGCCTTTGCCCTCCAACGCGTTTAAATACGCCGGAAGCGTCGATACAAGCGTCTTCCCTTCCCCTGTCTTCATCTCTGCGATACGCCCCTGATGCAGGATAACGCCGCCGATGATCTGTACCCGGTAATGCTCCATGCCCAGAACGCGTCTCGCCGCCTCGCGCACCGTGGCGTATGCTTCCGGCATCAGTGCATCCAGTGTCTCTCCTTTTTCAAAACGCTCTTTATATTCTCTCGTCTTATTTCGCAATTCTTCGTCGGAAAGCGCCATCATTCCGTCACGGAGCGCTTCCACCTTGTCCACAATCGGATAAATGCGCTTTAATTCCCGCTCGCTGTGGGTTCCGAAAATCTTCGTCAATGCTCCCATAAAAACTCCTATTCTTAGAACCTGTCTGAAATTACATTCCGCACAATATTTTTATTGTATCACTTTTTAGCGCCAATCACAACAAAAACCCGGGTAAACGTTTTGTAAATTTTTTATTAACTGATCTCAAAACCGCTTGCATCTCTTTCCTCCCTTGTTTATACTTAAATCCAGCAATCAAACCGTCACTACAATACAGGAGGAAACGACATGACCTACACATACAAAACAAAAGGCACCTGTTCAACTGTCATCGAACTTGAGCTGGAAGGCGACATCGTACATAACGTAAAATTTACCGGCGGCTGCAACGGCAATCTGCAGGCCATCCCCAGGCTCGTCGAGGGACTGACCGTGGAACAGGTCGAGCAGAAAATCGGCGGCATCTCCTGCAATGGGCGTCCGACATCCTGCGGCGACCAGCTCGCAAGAGCCTGCCGCGAGGCTTATAACGCTTCCCTCAGCCGCTGATCCTAAAAAATGTAAAAACAAAGAATCCGGCTTTGCCGGATTCTGCGCCTGCGGCGGGTCGCTTTTGCGACGTTCTTCTTCTTAGGCGCAGTGCGATCCTCCCCGGAGGGCTTTTTATTTCATAGGAAAACCGGACGCTTCAGTGCTTCGCAGCAACGAGGCCTTTCCTATGAAATAAAAAAACACAGAAACAGGCCGGAAAACCCTGCCCGTTTCTGTGTTTTTCTGACTTAAACTTCTCCGTTTTCCTCTTCCTCCCGCGCCCATCCATACGCATATTTCACCGCCTTGTTCCAGCCTCTGCGTTTTTCCCTGCGCTCCTTCTCGTCCATCGCCGGCATAAAAATCTGATCTATTTTCTGGTTTTTCACCACATCTTCCTTGTTTGTCCAGTATCCGACCGCCAGCCCGGCCAGATAGGCAGCGCCCATCGCCGTCGACTCCACACACTGCGGGCGCTGTACCGGAGCGTCGATCATATCCGCCTGAAACTGCATCAGAAAATTATTTGCGCTCGCCCCGCCGTCCACTTTTAAGGATTTCAGATCAACACCCGCATCCGCCCGCATCGCGTCGATGACATCACAGACCTGCAGTGCAATCGATTCCAGCGTGGCGCGGATGATATGATTTTTGTTCGTCCCGCGCGTCAGCCCGACGATCGTGCCTCTCGCATACTGATCCCAGTGCGGGGCCCCAAGCCCCGTAAATGCCGGAACCACATAACAGCCGTGCGTGCCATGCACTTTTCCCGCCATATATTCCGAGTCCGCGGCAGAATCAATCATTTTCATATTGTCGCGCAGCCACTGGATTGCCGCACCCGCGACAAAAATCGAACCTTCCAGCGCATAATTCACTTTTCCGTCCAGCCCCCACGCAATCGTCGTCACCAGGCCGTTCTTTGAAAATACCGGCTTCTCCCCCGTATTCATCAGAAGAAAACATCCCGTTCCGTAAGTATTTTTTGCCTCTCCCGCTGCGAAACAGGTCTGCCCGAAGAGCGCAGCCTGCTGGTCTCCGGCCGCGCCCGCAATCGGGATCGCGCTCCCCAGAAAAGAAGGATCCGCATAGCCGTACACCTGACTGGAAGGCACTGCCCGGGGCATCATGCAGGCCGGTATATCCAGCTCTTCCAGGATCTCCTTGTCCCAGCAGAGATCATTGATATGAAACAGCATCGTGCGGGACGCATTGGAATAGTCAGTGACGTGGACCTCTCCCCTGGTAAACTTCCAGATCAGCCACGTCTCCACCGTCCCAAACAAAAGCTTTCCCTCTTCAGCCAGCTTTCGCGCGCCTTCAACGTGATCTAATATCCACTTAATTTTCGTCGCGGAAAAATAAGCGTCGATCATCAGCCCTGTCTTTTCCCGGTAACGCTCCTCCAGACCTTTTTTCTTCAGCTCATCCGCAATATCGGAAGTCCGGCGGCACTGCCACACAATCGCGTTATACACCGGCTCCCCTGTGTCTTTATTCCAGACAATCGCCGTCTCCCTCTGGTTCGTAATTCCGATCGCCGCGATATCGGCCGCCGACGCCCTGACCATATTCATCGCCTCTACCGCAACCCCAAGCATGGTCGACCAGATCTCATTCGCGTTGTGTTCCACCCAGCCCGGGTTTGGAAAAAACTGATTAAACTCTTTCTGCGCCATTGAGCAGATCTCCCCCGCCCGATTAAACAGAATACAGCGGTTGCTCGTCGTCCCTGCATCCAATGCCATAATATATTTTGCCATAATACCCTCCATGCCGAAATGTCTGCGCGACGGCGCGGCACAGAACTTCAGAGTTTCGTCTTTGCCGGGCAGATTTGTGACGCTCCGGCACAAATCTGCCCGCAACCGCCGCACTTAAAAACCATTTTGGATACCCCGCGCGCAACCCTCCGGGGCTTCCCGATAATTACAGTATATATTCGGAAACGCAAGAAGTCAACCGCCCGGCCACAAGCGGCCGGGCTGCTGACTTCTTGCACTATTTAATTCATTTTCCGGTTCCTTTGTCCATTTTTTCAGAAAACGCAACATATCTTTCTTTATACAGAAGGCTGGTCAGACAAAAAACCCTCATCTCACCGCCATGGATAACGAGGATCATACCTTCCACTGCGATTCTCTTTCTATTCCATTGTTTTTTTGAGAGCTCCGGACGAAAATAAATTTAGCAAAATCTTTTACACCAATACTTTGCTAAACGCCAGGCCGACAAACATAAGACCTCCAAGCCACGAAAGATCCACATCCTTTTTCAGCGCGGCCGCGCGGCCCGCCGCGCTCCCGGTCCTCACAGCAACATATCCCAGCAGAAAATTGCACAATACCGTAATCCATAGATTGATGCCGAGAAACGCTGCCCCCAGTCCGCCAAACAGCCCGTCGACCGACATCGCAAGCGCAAAAAAGATTCCCTCAGACACCGACATCACCGACGAATGGTCTTTATCCGCCATCACCGGGTTATTGTAAATGCTTAAGATAAAGTTCAGCTGGGAAAATGTGATCTTAACCCGCTTACAGAGAAATTTGTGTTTTTTCAGATAAACTTTTATTCCGTACTCGGTCAGTTTCGCTGCTCCTATCAGGAAAAGCCCTGCAAAGCAGAG
>CANDFU010000214.1 GCA_947384095.1 uncultured Roseburia sp.
CTCGGCGTCGTCCCGGTGAAGCTTTTCAATATGGCGGCGGATTTTTATATTTTTGCCGGGCATAAGACGCTCTGCGGGCCTGCGGGGACGGGCGGATTCTTAAACTTAAGCGGCGCTGCCCTGCGGCCGTATCTGGCAGGCGGGACGGGAAGCGATTCGCTCAGCTTAAGGATGGATGTACGCGCGCCGGGCGGATTTGAGCCGGGGAGCAGCAATACGGCCGGTGCGGCGGGGCTGTGCGCCGCGGTGCGTGAGATAAGACAGGCAGCGGAAGCGGCGGGGGATGCGGCCGTGTTCTGGAAAAGAGAGCGCGCGCTGGCGGCGCGCCTTGCCGGAGGGCTTGGGAAAATACCGGGGACCGTGGTGTACAGGGCCAAAAATCCCGGGGCGCAGACAGGAATTGTCGCGTTTAATATCCGGGGATATACGGCGGAGGAGACAGGGATGATTCTGGACGAGGATTACCACATTGCGGTCCGCGCAGGGTATCAGTGCGCCCCGCTTATCCACAAATATCTGCACAGTGAAAGCTTTGCAGGGGTGGTGAGGGCCAGCGTGGGAAGGTATACGACGGAGGAGGAAGTGGACGTTTTCGTGCGGGCAGTGCGGGAAATTGCGGAGGGATAGAGGATGGTAAAGCTGGAGAAAGCGACAAATACCAATTTGAAAAAACTGACGGAGATGATACAGAACAGGGAACTGCTTCTGCCGGATTTCCAGCGCGGGTTTGTGTGGGGCGTGGAAAAGCAGAGATCCCTGATCGCATCTGTCCTGGCCAAAATGCCGATCGGAAGCGTTCTTCTGCTGGAGGCAAAGATTTCCGATTACGGCTGCAGGGTCCCGGGGCGTAAGGATGAACCGGACCTGTCCGACCGGAACTCGGACGGGACGGTGTATGCGCTGCTGGACGGGCAGCAGCGTCTTACCGCGCTCACCAATGTTTTCTCCAATCTGCTTTACTATGATTATGCCGGGAGCGGCAGGCTCTGCTGCGATTACAAAAAACTGATCTCGACCGATCTGCGGAACCGCTTTTTCTTAAAGATTCCTGCGATCGAAAATCTGAACTGCCGCAATGATCTGTTTCATTTAAAGCGCCTCTCGTTTTTTCCCGGGAATCCCGAGAGCGACGTGCCCGATTTTCTGACCGGGGACATTATCGAATATATTGAAAAATACTCGTTTGACGAAAAGACGGAGGAGCCGTATGCGCCGCATACCGCAAAACCGCAGCGGATTACAAAGTTCTGCATGCAGGACGACGCTTATCTGATCCCTCTGTATCTGCTGATCGGCAGCGGCAATGACAGCAGCGAGACGCGTCTTAAGACGGTGCTTAAAAATATCGTCGAGGATGTCGTGCATTTCAGGATGGAGCAGGAGTTTGACGTCCTCCCATCGCCCGGCGGGCAGAGGGCGTTTGTGGAGACGCACATTGAGCCGGACTATCTGGAAGAAATCATTGTGGACGGCAATGTTTCGCGGGAGAGACTGCAGGAGAAGTGGATTGAGATGGGGGAGACGCACTGGGCGGACCGGATGCGGCAGTACCTGATGTCCTGTATCACAGACATGGATCTGCACCAGATTATCGTGGACGATTCCAACCGGAACCGGGCGATTGATATCTATGAAAACCTGAATATGGGAGGCATCGCCCTGAGCACGTTCGAGCTGATCCTGGCGCGGGCGGCGAAGAGCAGGACGGCCGGAAATAAGAATCTTTCTGACGCGATCGTCGGGTATATCCAGACGCCGGGGGAGTATGACCTGAATCTTCTGCCGGAAAATATTGATGCTTATTTCCGTGCGTTTTATAAGGCCAATCCGTGCTATTCGGCCGCGGAGTATCTCGGCTGCCTGGATGAGAAGCGCAATCAGCTCAATGTAAAATACACCGAGGCGTTTTTAAATATTCTTTCGCTGGCGAGTCATTTTCCGGAGTACGACGTCTCACGGAATGATATTGTCTGCATCAAACGTGAAAAGATTTTACAGCTTGACGCGGAACAGATCTGGGCGAACTATAAAGGGGTATGCAGGGGGATCGACCGTGCATGTTTCTTTTTGCAGACGCGGTGCGGCGTCCGGAAGATAACGGAGGTCAATTACAATCTGATGCTTGTACTGCTGGGATATCTTTTTTTCGACGACGCTTTTTATCACGATAAAGGTGTCTCGCAGCTGCTGGAGGCCTGGTATTGGATTGCGGTTTTTTCCGGCAGATACGATAAGGACCAGAATGAAAACATGATGGAGGATCTGGAGCGTATTTTAAAGTCGATCCGCACGGGCGCGGACCGGGAATGGCTTTATGAGATGAAAGCGAAAGTTTTTGCCATGCCGGGATTTTCGGATGAAAAGACGCTTCTTCTGGCGACAAGCGTGATTCCGAAAAGTGTGATGCGAAAGAGTATCTGCCAGTTTTACCTTGCGAAGACGTACAGGGATCTGTGTACGGAGACCGTCCTGCATACTTTCTGCGATCAGGCCTGTGCGCTTGAAGAGCACCATATCGTGCCTGTCGGCAGCCTTGCGCAGACATATAAGGATATGGAACGGGCGGAAAAGAAAAAGGAACGGAGTGATAAGAGCAGCATCTTTAACTCCCCGCTCAATTTTGCCCTGATCACAAAGCAGTCCAATCTGACAATTTCGGGTCAGAGGCTGGATTTTTACATTCAGTTCTGCAATCAGACCGGAGTTTATGGGCTTAACATCGAGACGTCGGGGCCTGCGCTCGGTGAGGAGGATATAGGGGAGGTCTTAAGAAAGCGGTTTCTCGCGACCAGAAGCGCCGTAGAGGAGCGGATTATAAAGTTTTTGTGAGGGCGGGGATTTCCCGGATAACCCGGACAGAAACATTGACAATCCGCCGCCGGAAGAGTAAACTGAATCTATATGGATCTATGGTGGAAAAGCTGGATGCAGGAGGGAAGAGGATGCTTCGGAAGAGAAAAAAGGGCGTTGTGGCGGTGATCCTTGCATTTGCGTGTCTGTTTGCGATGATTCCGGTGCGGACACAGGCTGCGACGAAGAATTATATGTCAAAGCTGAATGTCAAATGGGATCTGAAGAAGGATAAGACGGTTACCTATAAGTCGGTATACGCGGGAATCGGCATGAAAAAGCAGAAGGCGAAGGTCACGGATGTAAAGATCAAAAATTCTTCAAAAAAGGGGTACAAAGAGCTGACGTTCACTGTGAAATTTACACTGAAGTGGAATATGAAAGCGGAAGAGGTGCACAAGCTGGTCAATTCCGATTATGCCCGCAGCCACAAAGGGGCGCTGGGCGGCTATCGGTGGTATACGGTCGTAGATTATGACACCGGGACAAATCTGGAAGGGAAAAACAGCTGCAATGTGACGGTGAGCCGGACTCAGAACTGGAAATACTCGAAGGCGAAAAAATACCGTGACAGCGACGGATGCGAGGCGTATATCAAGGATGCAAGCATCAAGGTCAAAGTCATATACCCTTCGTCCTACAAGGGGCTGTGTATCGGGGTCGGAGGCAGCACAAAACTGGGCGGCGGTAAGAATGACGCGAAATACTGGAAGGGGAGCGTGCCGTTCGGCAAGACGAGTTACGTTTCCAAAAAGGATAAAGCGGTGGCGCATTTTATGCGTGTGAAGTGACGCGGCAGAGCGGAAGCGTTTCGAGGGCCCGCAGAGGCAGTTTTTTGTTTCTGCGGGATTTTATTGCTTTATGGAACCGGGGCGTCAGAGGCACTCAGTCTTCAGGTTCCGGAAGAGTGAAATATGGCGGGAGGAGGCAGTGCTTGAACGGGAAGGTGTATCAATTTGAATCTCTGATTTATGAGGCAGACAAAGGCGGCGCGTATGTGGTTTTTCCTTATGATGTTAGGGAGGAATATGGCAAGGGACGGGCAAAGGTGCATGTCACATTTGACGGAGAGCCGTATGACGGGAGCGTTGTAAATATGGGAGTAAAAAATGCGGACGGGAGCGTCTGCTATATCATCGGCATCAGGAAGGATATTCGCGCAAAGATCGGAAAGCAGCCTGGAGACAAGGTGTGCGTGACGGTAAGAGAGCGGGAGTGAGGGCGGATGATAAAGGGAGGGGCCTGAAAAATGGATTTTGACAGATTCAGATGGACGAGAGAGCCCGAAAGCTATAAAATCGGGCCGGAAAAGATCGAGATTGTCACAAGGCCGCGCACAGATTTGTGGCAGAGGACATATTAT
>CANDFU010000215.1 GCA_947384095.1 uncultured Roseburia sp.
GGGCGTCCTGGTGGAACTGATGCAGACTTACTCCCGCTACGCCGCCGTGCTCTTAAGCGACAACGGGGACCCTCATTTTTCCACCCGTCTCAAAGAACTTATCTGGCCGCTTATGACCCGCTATTTTGTGCCCTCGGAGGGCCACAGCCCCTACCAGATGCGTCTGCTCGCCGAATTTTACCTCTCCGGCCTGCTCGCCTCCGTATCGGAATGGCTCCGGGACCCGAAAATGCCGCTTGACGAATTTATCTCCTTTATGGTGACAAGCATTTTCGGGCCTCAGACTGCACTCTGACTTTCAGCTTCCTACAATCCTGTAATAACTTCTGGAAGTCAGCAGATAGACAAGAAGGTAAATCAGCCCGAACACCAGGGCCGTTCCCGCCATGCACCACGCAAACAACTGCCGGTTCATCAGATTCAGACACTGCAGAAGCATCGTGATCATCGGAAATGCCATAATGACATGTACGATCGCCGCCGCAATCGGCAGAAAAAACACCGTCAGAACCTGGGAGCGAATCGCACGTTTTACTTCCACGCTGCTCATGCCCACCTTCTGCATAATCGCATAGCGCTCCTTGTCTTCATATCCTTCCGATATCTGTTTATAAAAAATAATCAGCACCGTGACCATCAGAAACAGAGAACCTAAAAACATTCCAAGGAAAAACAGGCCGCCGTATAGCCGGTAAAAATCATTCCTGCTTTCTTCCCGTGCTTCCATGTACACGCTTTTATAACCGGCTGTCTGACTGCCGGCCGCCGTCTCCCACTCCGCCAGCGCCTGGTGAAGGGCGGACTCGGCGTCAAGCTTTTCCTGCGCCGTGCCGTCAATCCCGCACTCCACGTCAAAGCGAAGCGACGGCTCCACGCGCTGCTCCCCCCAGCCTTTTACCAGATTATCATATATCTGCAGGACCGTCCCCTCATCCGGCACAACCAGATATATTTTGCCTCCGCCCATTGAAGCGAGGTAATCTGCATTTTTTTCCTCCGGGAACCGGCAGATCTGGCGCACCAGATATTCCGTCCCCTCGAACACCAGCGTATCCCCCTCAAATGCGGGAATCGCCGACAGCGCCACTTCCCCCTGCGCAAGCGGCGATACGGCTTCGCCGCTGTAAGCTTCATAATCCGCCCGCGTCAGAATCGTAATTGTCGCCATATTACCAATATTATATCCCACCCCGGCATCTGTAATTGACAATTTATTTCCATCCCGTATTCCCATCTGTGTCACATTAAAATACGCATTTTCACTGGAGACGACACGGCCCGACGCCTTTAATGCCTGTTCCGTTACCGGCCGGAGCGCCCGGATATCCTCCGGCATCTGCGAATAATAAGCAGTCACCGAGATCTCCGACGGAAACCGGCTTTTCATCACATCTTCGGTCCCCAGATACATACTGACTGTCGTGGAAACCGTCACAAGCACCATTGTAGAGAGAATACAGATATTTGCAAGCCCGACGGCATTCTGTTTCATCCGGTAAATCATTCCGGAAACCGTCGTAAAATGCTTTGCCCGATAATAATAGTTTTTGTTTTTCCGGAGCATTTTTAAAAATGCGATACTCCCCGACGTAAACAGACAGTATGTGCCCAGGATAACCAGAAGAACGGCCACAAAAAAATATGTGACTGCCGACACCGCATCACAGGTCGTCAGCGCAATAAAATACCCTGCCCCAAGCGCACCCACGCCAATGAGCGCCATAAGAAGTTTCGTCTTCGGCTCCCGCTCCCCGACACTGGTACTGTGCAGAAGCTCAATCGGATTTGCCAGTTTTATCTGCATCAGATTGTACAATAGCGTCGCCCCGTAAATAAAACCGAACAAAATCACTGTATTCCGGCATCCCGGCCACGAGATAAAAAACGGGATGTTTGCGGCAATATCAGTCAGCCGGTATAAAATCATCGTCATCAGCTTGTTAAACACAATACCGGACAAAAGCCCGCCCAGGATTGCCGTCAGGGCCAGGAAGAAAGTTTCCAGAAACAGCATCCTGGCGATATGCTTTTTTTCCATGCCAAGGATATTGTAAACTCCAAGCTCTTTCTTGCGGCGCTTCATAATAAAACTGTTAGTGTAAAAAAGAAAAATGCTGACAAACACACCGACCACGGCAACACCGAATCCAAGAATCATCCGGATGGTCTGAGCCCCGCCGCCCAGTGAATCCAGCCCCGGATTATCCTGCATGGCCAGCACGAGATAATACATGGCCACCGACACAATTCCTGTCAGAAGATATGGCACATAAAACTGCCTGCTGTTTTTCATATTTATGACTGCCAGCCTTCCATATAATTTATTCATATCTTTCCTCATTTCTTCGCCAATTTTTCCATCTGTGCCGCGCTTTCCTTCCCGCTCTTAAACGGCTCTTCCTGTTGTAAGAACTGTCAGCGTATCAGAAATCTTTGCATACAGCTCCTCATTGCTCATATTCCCGCGGTATAACTGGTGAAATACCTCGCCGTCTTTGATAAAAAGCACTCTCTTTGCATGGCTTGCCGCCTTTGTAGAGTGCGTTACCATCAGAATGGTCTGCCCCTCTGCATTGATCGCGTTGAAAAGGTCAAGCAGACCATCCGTCGCCTTCGAGTCGAGCGCCCCCGTGGGCTCATCCGCCAGAATCAGCTGCGGCCGTGTGATCAACGCCCGCGCCACTGCGGCCCTCTGCTTTTGTCCTCCCGACACTTCATATGGAAACTTCTCCAGCAGCGCGGTAATGCCGAGCTTTTTCGCGATCGGCATGATTTCAGGCTCCATCTCCCTGGGCGCGACGCCGCCAAGCACCAGCGGAAGCAGAATATTGTCTTTCAGTGAAAAATTATCCAGCAGATTAAAGTCCTGAAAGACGAATCCCAGATTGTCGCGGCGAAACTCCGAGATCTCCTTTTCACGGATCGTCACGATGTTTTTTCCGTTTAAAATCACCTCCCCGCCCGTGGGACGGTCCAGCGCCGCGAGAATATTAAGAAGCGTCGTCTTACCCGAGCCGGACTCCCCCATAATGGCGACATATTCACCCTCTTCCACGGAAAAATTTAAGTTTGATAATGCCTGCACCTGATTACCGCCAAAACGTGTCGTATATATCTTCTTTAAATTGCGAACTTCTAAAATTGCCATCATATCCTCCTTTAAAACATTTCTTATCCCACCCTGCGCAGTTTTATACCACCTTTTTGGAACGGTCGTCCCCTGTACAGGATCAAGTATAACAAAACAGGGAAATGCGCGCCATGGATCTGGCTTACATTTCCCCTGTATTTCTTACATTTCAATAAGATTGCCGTCATATTAAAGTCCGTGTCATAAGGTTTCCTAAGTTCTCAACCCCCACGGATCGGCTGCTGGCCTGAAAGATGAAGATGTGCAGTAATCCGGATGATATTTGAGGGTAAAAACAGGGTTACGGGTCTTGCGGCCTGTAATCTTTTCCAAATATCACTCCTGCAATCAACGGTTTTCCGTTCAGAAAGAGTGTAAAGCACCTGCGCCATGAGGTACTTTACACTCATTTTCAAGACAGTTTTCCGTTTTATGCCTGCGAAGCTCGCGCAGCTTCCCCCTCCGGGAAGATAATCTTATTCACAAAGAAAAATATTACCATGGAGATTCCGCCGTTTAAGACTGTCGTGCCGATATTATAGATAAAATCCGGCACCAGAAGGCCCGCCACCGCCACCCAGATGCAATTGATAGAGTTTACGATGCATGTGATGATACAGAACGCAATAAAATACCACCCGATCTGTTTTGCCACATTTCTTTTGCTGCGAAACACAAGGTTCCTCTGCAGCGGGAAATTGATACACTCCCCGACGAACATAGCGATCATATAGGCACAGAAATACGGCAATCCCCCGTGCGCGGCGTCATAGCCCAGTATATTCCACTTAAATGTCTCTCCGAACAGCGTCAGCTCAATCCCCGGCCAGCCAAAATCGACAAGCGGGAGACCCGAAAAGGCCGCGGGCAGAAACTGTAGCAGCACATATTTAAATACCGTAATCAGGTTGCTGACAATCACAAACAATCCGCCCTCTCTGATCCACCGCGCCGCAGCCGGATACCGGTTCACAAAATCATTCCAGAAACCCATATTTTACCCCCTATTCCATCGCCTTTGTTTAGATCGGAAGAGCACACGTCTGAACTCCAGTCACCTCTCGTCGTCGCGTATGC
>CANDFU010000216.1 GCA_947384095.1 uncultured Roseburia sp.
CTTCCGAGAGCGCCGGTTTTAAGTCTATCTCCATGGAAAGCTTCTTCTCCGCCAGAGCGGGCCGGATGGCCGCGCTCGCCGAGAGAATCAGCGGCCCGCTCACACCGAAATGGGTAAAAAGCATCTCTCCAAATTCATCGTACAGCACTTTTCCGCCGTCCCTGATCCGGACACGGACATTTTTCAGCGACAGGCCCTGCATCCTCCCCACGTAATCTTCCACCGCACAGAACGGCACCAGCGACGGCCGGATCTCACTGATCGTATGTCCCGCTTCCTGCGCAATCCGGTAGCCGTCCCCCGTCGCCCCGGTCGTCTGATAGGAAAAACCCCCGGTAGCCAGGATCACAGCATCAGCGTACAGCGTCTCCCGGTCCGAAAGCTTTACTCCCGTCACCCGGCGCTCCTGCGCAGCCTCCACGAGCAGCGCTTCCACCCGCGTGCCAAGCCGCACCGTCACACCGCTTAATCGCAGCCTCTTCTGCAATGCCGCAATAACGTCCGAAGAATGGTCCGATACCGGAAACACCCGTCCGCCGCGCTCCACTTTTGTTTTCATCCCGTTTTTTTCAAAAAAATCAATCACCCGATGATTGTCACAGACAGAAAACGCACTGTACAGAAACTTTGCATTCGTCATGACGTTGGCGCGCAGCCCGTCCGGGCCGCATGCGTTCGTCAGATTACAGCGCCCTTTCCCCGTAATATAAAGCTTTTTACCGAGCTTTTCATTTTTTTCCAGCAACAGTACCCTATGTCCGCGCTCCGCGGCGGCAATCGCCGCAAACATCCCGGCCGGACCGCCGCCTGTCACGATAACGTCACTCATCCGTATCCGTATCTCCTATTCTTGCATATCTCATTTTGATGGAGTCATCGATATAATTGATCTCATCGTTCTCATAAACCTGATACTCGTCCCAGATGCCTTCCAGCATCTCCAGCGTTTCCGCAACCTCGCTCTGCTTTTTCATACACAGCGCCACGATGAGCGCATTGATGACACTCAGCGGCGCAACCAGTGAATCTACAATGGACGCCATATCACTGTCTGCGATCAGATTGCAGGAAGAATACAGATTCATCGGCGAATGTACGCTGTCCGTCAGCGTGATCACCTTGGCGCTGCGGTTGTTCGCAAACTCAATCGCCTTTAAGGTGCGCATCGAATACCGCGGAAAACTGATACCGATGATCACATCGTCTTTTCCGATACGCACCATCTGCTCAAAAATCTCGCTGGAGCTGCTCGTCTGCAGAAGATGGACATTCTCGAACATCAGCGTAAAATAGAATGCCATAAACCCCGCCAGCGGCGCGCAGCTCCGGATTCCGATAATATAAATATGGCTGGCATGTAAAATCGCATCCACTGCCAGTTCAAATACATGTTCGTCTATTTTTTCCAGTGTGGAATGAATCTTCTCCGCGTCCGATTTCAGAACGGACTCCAGTATTTTCGACTGACTGATACGCCCGTACGTTACTTCCATCCGCTGGATGGAATTTAATTTATTCCGCACCAGCTCCGCGAGCGCACTCTGAAATTCCGGATACCCCTTGTAGCCGAGATGCATTGCAAACCGTACAACCGTGGATTCGCTGACCCCCACCACTTTTCCAAGCTTCGCCGCAGTCAGAAAAACCGCTTTGTCGTAATTGTCCGTAATGTATGCTGCAAGTCGCTTCTGCCCTTTGCTCAGCCTCCCGTACGCATCATTGATGCGGTTTGCAAGGTCGTTCGTCCTGCTCATAGCTGCCTCCGTGTGCACGTCCGTTTACCGTGCTATTTTATTCTATACAAACAGAGCCAAAAATGCAACAAATTCTTTCATAGGAAAGCCAGATACTTCCGTGCCCCGCAGCAACGAGGCCTTTCCCGTGAACGCCCCAGGGGGCCTCTGACATCCCGATCCTGTATAGCAAAAAAGAGAAGCCCTGTCCAAAAACAACATAAGCTTCTCTCACTTTCTCTCTTATTTTGCGTAGTCTGTCACTCTTGATTCACGAATTACATTGACTTTAATCTGTCCCGGATATTCCAGCTCTGCTTCGATCTGCTTTGAAATATCGCGTGCCAGCAAGACCATATCGGCGTCGCTGACCTGTTCCGGAACAACCATGACCCGAATCTCCCTTCCTGCCTGAATCGCAAAAGATTTGTCTACACCCTTAAACCCGTTTGAAATGTCTTCTAACTGTTTTAATCTGTTGGAATATGTCTCCAGCGTCTCTCTGCGCGCCCCCGGTCTCGCCGCACTGATCGTGTCAGCCGCCTGCACGATGCATGCGATCAGGGACTCCGGCTCGATATCGCCATGGTGTGCTTCCACCGCATTGATGATAAGCGCCGACTCCTTGTACTTTCTGCACAGATCCACGCCGATCTGGATATGGGAACCTTCCATATCGTGATCCACTGATTTTCCGATATCGTGCAGTAAACCTGCACGCTTTGCCAGCCTCGCGTCCACTCCGATCTCCGATGCCAGAAGCCCCGAGAGCTGGGCGACTTCGATCGAATGCTTGAGCGCGTTCTGTCCGTAACTCGTCCTGAATTTCATTCTGCCCAGGAGACGGACCAGTTCGGGATGAATGCCGTGGACACCGACTTCCAGCGTCGCCGCCTCGCCTTCTTCACGGATCATTGTCTCCACTTCTCTCTGTGCCTTCTCCACCATCTCTTCAATCCTGGCCGGATGAATCCGCCCGTCTACAATCAGTTTTTCCAGAGCAATGCGCGCAATCTCCCGGCGGATCGGATCAAATCCGGATAAAATCACCGCTTCCGGCGTATCGTCGATAATCAGATCCACGCCTGTCATCGTCTCCAGCGTGCGGATATTGCGGCCCTCACGCCCGATGATCCTTCCTTTCATCTCGTCGTTCGGAAGCTGCACAACGGAAATCGTCGTCTCTGCAACGTGATCTGCCGCGCATTTCTGAATCGCCGTCACCACGTACTCTCTCGCCTTCTTGTCCGCCTCTTCCTTTGCTCTGTGTTCCAGTTCCTTGATCATTTTGGCAGTATCCAGTTTTACATCGTCCTCAACGGTTTTTAAGAGGTATTCCTTTGCCTGTTCGGAGGTCAGTCCGGAGATTCTTTCCAGTTCCTGTAAACGCTCTTCATTGAGCCTTGCGACCAGCGCTTTCTGTTTGTTGATCTCTTCCTCTTTCGCGGCAAAACCGGCTTCACGTTTCTCGATGGCTTCCAGCTTCCGGTCCAGGTTTTCTTCCTTCTGCACGACCCGCCGTTCGCTGCGTGCGATCTCGGCCCGCCGTTCCTTCACTTCCTTGTCCAGGTCGTTTTTGACACGGATGGACTCTTCCTTCGCCTCAAGCATCGCTTCACGCTTCCTCGTCTCTGCTGTCTTCACCGCCTCGTCAATGATCTCACGCGCCTTTTCGTCTGCATTGCCGATCTTGGCCTCCGCTACCTTCTGGTGGTAAGCGGTCGTGAGCAGATACACCGCTATGGCAGTCACGATCAGAGTGATAACAACAGCAATCACTGTGTCCACAGGAGCACCTCCTTTATTAAATTTTCATTGTACATATAACATTTCGTTATCTGTCATAAATTACAACAGTTAGATTTTATTCTATTTTGTGCATTATGTCAAGCAATCTTTCATCTTGTTGCACCTGCCGCTTCAGACTTTTCCCGTCATCCAGTAAATCTTCTGCTTCGAAAAACACAGTCCCAGAGACTGCTGGAGCCGGACGGAAACCGCATTGCTCTCCTCGATCTGGCAGTATGGCGTAAATCCGCCGTCCAGCGCGCGGTTTACAGCATATGTTTCCAGCGCCTTCCCGAACTTCCTGCCCCTGTATTCCTCTCTTACGGTGAGCATCCCCAGGCTCCCCTCGGCGTGCGTACCGACAAACCCGGCCAGTTCTCCCTCGAGGAACAGGCCGGACATCTGCCCTTTCCCGATCCGTTCCTTAAGATACGCCAGATTTTCATCCGGATCGTCCATAATCTGATAATACCGCGCCGCCGTATCAAGGTGGCAGGACGAGAGCGGCCGGATCACTGGTCCTGCCTCATTTCCACGGCCGGCGCCATCGTAAAGCCCGGAAACCGGAAGCTTTTCCCGCCTGGTATAAACCGCCTGATAACACGTCATCAGAAGCCCCGCCCCGAACCGCTCCTGCGCTGCCTCTGCCATAAAATCCTGGTGCAGCACGAG
>CANDFU010000217.1 GCA_947384095.1 uncultured Roseburia sp.
CCTTGATTTTACTGGCTCCTTGCTAACTTGACACTATATTACCATACGCCCCCCATTCCCGGTTCGGGTAAACCCTGTCATCCGACTTTCCCGCCCCGCGGATCAGCATATTTTTTATCCCCGCATTTGACAGCATCGGGCTGTTCTGCCTGACGATCGCCCACTGCATGATCTGCGCGCAGGCGCCGGACGTGATGGCCGCAGCCGCGCTCGTCCCCGCATATGTCACATAATTCCCCTTCAGCCCCGGCCCGTAGACGTCGACGGCGGGCGCGACAAAATCCGGTTTGATTTCCCCGGCAACCGTATAACCCCTTCCGGAATCAGCAAACATACTCCGGTTGATCGCGTTATATCCGCCGACCGTGATCACCTGCCTGGCCGAGCCGGGGGACGTCAGCGTGATATACGGGTTGGAACGCAGGAAAAATACTTTTCCCCTCGAAAACTGTTCCATCGGCAGCCACATATTGTAATCTCCGCGCACCCTGCTTTCGGGATAAACACGGATAATCCACAATCCCTTTCTCGGATTTAAAAACCGGAAAAAAATCAGCTGGCTGGCCGACTCTTTTGCGTCGATCCGGTAGTCAATCGTAACCGTGGTCCCTTCAAATACAAAATTATAGATCTCGGACGCCCCGATACGCACCGGAATCTTCGGAAGGCTCTGTCCGGTCGGCGAGATCACAGAGACCGCGTAAAGTTCCGGCTCATCCGCCCACAGCTCAATAAAAAATCCGTCCGTCTCTTCCTCCACGCTGATCTCCACATCTTCATACTCCATCCCCTCGACAAGTTCCCCCTGGAAATGATGCCTTGCATTTGCCTCGTTCCCGGCCGACGTGACAATACACCGCCTCCGTTTGATGCAGGTCAGATTCAGATAGGACGGCAATGCCCCGTTTTTCCCATGGCTTCCGATACTGTTGCCCAGCGCCAGGCAGACCACGAGCGGCATATTCAGTTCATTCGCCAGCGCATCCAGATAGGACACCGCCATCATAACGTCGTTTTCCTGGAACGCAGGTACTCCTTCCGGCACAAAAAAGAACTCCCTTAAATACGGTTTCGCCTCCTTTAACTTCACCATCGCAATTGTGGCATCCGGCACCGCCCCGATAAAGTTATTCGGCACATCCTCCCCGCCACAGGCCACCCCCGCCAGAAACGTCCCATGTCCGTTTACATCCCTTGACGGTACGATCGCATACGGATCCTCCGACGCAAGCGCCCGGTTGATCGTCTCCGTCCGGTACTCCGCCCCGTAAATAATTCCCTTAGGCGCCGGCCCCTCCCTTACCGTCTGATCCCATATCGCAGCGATCCGGCTGCTGCCGTCCGCGTAGCGGAACAACGGGTTTGTATAATCAATGCCCCGATGTGTAAAAATGATGCAGAAACGTCTGAAAAGTCACGGTCTTACATCCCGCAGCTTCCTCGCCTTCTCCGTCAGATACTCTTTGAAAGCCGGACAAAGCTGCCCATATACGTCGCACATCTCTTTTCTCCTCCGCTCTCCTTTTACGGAAAAACCGCCCGTTTCCACAGACCGGGCAACATTCTTCATCCGGCCCGTCTGCTTTGCAGACTTCCTCTGGCAGAACTGCAGTTTTCTTTTCGATACAAAAATACAGCGATTCATCTTTCGTCCCCTTTCCGGAATGGATATATTATTTGTCTCTATTAAAACATACCAATTCCGGACCGCTTTGTCTGGCCAGACGGTTCTCTGATTCTCATCTGAATAAACACGCGCCGTTCCCCACACACAACTATTTTTTCCACAAAAGTAAGCAGCACATCCCGGCCGGGCCCTAAAAGCCGCGGCGTTTTCTTCAGGCGCTGCAGCAGCGCACTTCTCTGTTCCGCCTCCCCGGAAAGCTTCTGAAGCCGCTCCTTTTGTTTCTCCGCCGCTTCCCGCATCCGTGCCTCCTGTTCCTCATAAATCTCCCGAAACGCCGCACAATCTTCCGCCGTGATGACTCCCTTCTCCAGATCCCCGTCGAGGCCGCACAGCAGCAGCCGGTACTTTTCCGCCTCCGCGCAAAGACGCCTGATCTCCTCCCCGAGCAGCCCAAGCTCCGAATCATCCATCTGAAGCTCCGCCGTCCATGCGCGCACGCGCTCCTCACACATCAGAAGGCTGATCTGAAAATTCAGCGCCTGCCAGACGGCGTCCCACAACCCGTCCTCTGAAATACGATGTCTTCCACACCCTTCCCCCCGGTTCCCGGCAGAACAGATAAAATCTGTTTTTTCGGTCCCCCGGTATCGGTTCAGCCTTCGCGCCATCGGCCCGAGACACTCGCCGCAGAAGAGTATTCCGGCAAACGCATGCGCCTTCTCCTCCCCGCCCGAAGCGCGCGTCGCTGTGGCCAGAAACTGCTGCACACGTTCAAAATCTTCCTCTGCGACGACCGCCTCGTGCATACCGGGGACGCGGATCCATTCCTCCTTTGCTTTTTTCCGGAAACGCTTTACCTTATAGCTGATCTTCTCGCTTTTCCCCTGCACCACGGTTCCGATGTAAAATTCGTCTGTGAGGATCCTCCTTACGGCCACCGAAGACCATGCGCCGCGCACAGATGCGGCAAACCCCGTACTATAATTTTGTCCCATCGACCTTTTATACTCCATGGGGGAGAGAACGCCCAGACGGTTCAGCCGCTTTGCGATCGCAAGGCAGCTCATCCCGTCCAGCTTCCAGTCAAAAATATGCTGCACGATACGCGACGCATATGGATCCGGAACCAGGCGGTTCCGGTTCCTCCCGTCTTTACAATAGCCATAGACAGCAAATGCGCCGATAAATTCCCCCTTTTCACGCTTGACCCTCTGCTGGCTGCGGACTTTGCCGGAAATATCCCGGCAATAAGAATCGTTCACAAAGTTTTTCACCGGAAGCACAAGCGACGTCTCATGGTAATCCGCCGTCGTGGAATCAAAACGGTCCGTGACCGCGACAAAGCGCACATGAAAAGCCGGGAAGGTCTTCTGTATCAACCGCCCGGCTTCAATATAATCACGTCCAAATCTTGATAAATCCTTTACCACAACACAGTTTATTTTTCCAGCCTTTATATCCTCCATCATGCGTTTAAATCCCGGCCTGTCAAAATCTGCTCCCGAATAACCGTCGTCCACGTAAGTGTCATATACATCCATATCGCCGCAGCTTCTGACAAAAGCACGGCAGATTTCCCGCTGCGAACGGATGCTGTTGCTCTCCGTCCGGCCGCCCGCCGCATCCTCCCGCGACAGACGCAGGTAAATACCTGCGCGATACATTTTTCTCACTTCCATCCTTTTCCCCGCACTTTTATTCTCTGCATCCTATGCGCCGCATGACAGTTATATGACACCATCCCCCGTATCGACAAATCCTACCAGCACGCCGTCTCCCTTTAACGAAAGAACCGGCTGATTCTGCAGACGGATAATACCGGATACCTCCAGTGCATCCGATTCCTGCAGGCCGTAACATTTCGGGATGACATTATAGGTGTATGTTCCAAGCCCCAGCGGCGGCAGTCCGGCCCTCGAATAATAAAAAATGTCAAACTCTTCCGCGATGCGCTGCGTACAGGCGCCGGAAACCGGAACATACTGCAGTTCCCCGTAAGGGATGATAAAATCAAAATAATCATTGGAATATACTTGTTCTACACAGTCTGCCATAAACAACTCCGCTTATCTATTCACTTACCAGTAAATGCCGGAAAAGCCCGGCCTATGACACCTTTTGCAGAAAAGCAGGCCCCTCAGGCCTCGGGAAGCGCCGCCACGTTTCCGGCAGCTCCCGGACATCCCCTCATTCCGATCACCGGTCCCCCTTTTTTCTCAATATAATCCTTCGTGATCGTGACCGTGCCGATATTGTCATCTTTCGGGATCTCATACATAATATCCAGCATAAACTCCTCGATCACCGCCCTGAGCGCCCGCGCCCCGACCTTTTTCTCCTTCGCCTTTGCCGCGATTGCAAAAAGGGCTTCTTCCTCAAACTCCAGCTTAACCTCGTCCATAGCCAGAAGCTTCTGATACTGCTTTAAGATCGCATTCCTCGGCTCCCTTAGGATCCGCACAAGCGTATCCTGCGTAAGCGCCTCCAGTGTAAACATAACCGGCAGACGGCCCAGGAACAGATCGGAAGAGCACACGTCTGAACTCCAGTCACCTCTCGTCATCT
>CANDFU010000218.1 GCA_947384095.1 uncultured Roseburia sp.
CACTATAACCTACACTCTTTCCCTACACGACGCTCTTCCGATCTCTTTCTTTTTTAGAAAAAATGAGATATAATACCAACAGTGTAAAATTATGAGATTATGGAGGGATTCAAAATGCTAGTATCTGCAAAAGAAATGTTAGACAAGGCAAAAGCCGGACATTATGCGGTAGGCCAGTTCAACATCAACAACCTGGAGTGGACAAAATCTGTTCTGCTCACTGCGGAAGAGTGCAAATCTCCGGTTATTTTAGGTGTCTCGGAAGGCGCCGGAAAGTATATGACAGGCTTTAAGACGGTGGCTGCCATGGTTAAGGCGATGATGGAAGAGCTTGGCATTACGGTTCCGGTAGCTCTGCACCTGGATCATGGTTCTTATGAAGGCTGTTTAAAATGCGTTGAGGCAGGTTTTTCCTCCATTATGTTTGACGGCTCCCATTATCCGATTGAGGAGAATGTGGCGAAGACAACGGAGCTGGTGGCTCTGGCGCACAAGAACGGCATGTCTATCGAGGCGGAAGTCGGCTCCATCGGCGGCGAGGAAGACGGCGTCGTCGGCATGGGTGAGTGTGCGGATCCGGATGAGTGTAAGAAGATTGCAGATCTCGGCGTCGATATGCTCGCTGCCGGAATCGGAAATATCCACGGGAAATATCCGGAAAACTGGGCCGGACTGAGTTTTGAGACACTGGATGCCATTCAGAAGCTGACCGGTGAGATGCCGCTTGTGCTCCACGGTGGTACAGGCATTCCGGAAGACATGATTAAGAAGGCGATTTCGCTTGGCGTGGCAAAAATCAATGTAAACACAGAGTGTCAGCTTTCGTTTGCAGATGCGACAAGAAAATACATTGAAGCGGGCAAGGATCTGCAGGGGAAAGGATTTGACCCGCGTAAGCTGCTGGCTCCGGGCGCAGAAGCGATCAAAGCGACCGTGAAAGAGAAAATGGAGTTGTTCGGTTCGGTGGGCAAGGCAGAATAACACGGCGGCTATGGTGTTGACACGGAATGAGGTGAATGCAGCCTTTAAGGCAAAAGGGAAGATAAGTCGATTTTGCCAAAAATAGCGCGTATCCTGTTAAATTATTGTCAGATATAGAAAAAATAAAGAGCCATTAAGGTTTTTGCTTGCTTTTTTGCGGAAAAAGTATTATCTTAAATACCAGCAAAGCAATGTAAGCGATGAACAAGGGCGTTCCAATAGACTTGGAATGCCCTTTTTCTCATTATATGATCAGAGTGTCAAAAGCACCTTAATCATTATATGAAACTGCGTAAACAGATGTATGCATTTTGTTGAATGTCAGAAAAAGAGGTCGCGTACATTGATGTAAACAAATCTTTTTTTGGGATAAAGCTACAGGAAAGGGAGGAGAAAAGCAATGGAGACAGGATATGTCAATGTGGCAGAAATTTTCGGAGAAAACGTGTTTAATGATTCTGTTATGCAGGCACGGCTGCCGAAAAAGGTTTACAAGAAGTTAAAACAGGTTGTAGAGGAAGGCCGGGAGCTGGATCTCGAGACAGCCGATGTGGTTGCGCATGAGATGAAGGAATGGGCGATCGAGAAAGGGGCGACACATTATACGCACTGGTTTCAGCCGCTGACCGGGGTAACTGCGGAGAAGCATGATTCGTTTATCACCGCTCCGACGGCCAACGGGAAGGTCCTGATGAGTTTTTCGGGAAAGGAACTGATCAAGGGAGAGCCGGACGCTTCGTCGTTCCCGTCGGGAGGGCTAAGGGCGACTTTCGAGGCGAGAGGGTATACTGCGTGGGACTGCACTTCACCGGCATTTGTGCGGCAGGATGCGGCCGGCGCGACCCTGTGCATACCGACGGCCTTTTGTTCCTATACGGGCGATGCGCTTGATCAGAAGACACCGCTGCTTCGCTCCATGGAGGCAATCAATGAGCAGTCCCTGCGTCTGCTGAAAGTCTTCGGAAACACGACGTCAAAAAAAGTCACGCCTTCGGTAGGGCCGGAGCAGGAGTATTTTATCGTTGACAGGCAAAAAT
This sequence comes from uncultured Roseburia sp., assembly GCA_947384095.1. Classification (GTDB taxonomy): domain Bacteria; phylum Bacillota; class Clostridia; order Lachnospirales; family Lachnospiraceae; genus Roseburia. The sequence continues at coordinate 2,019 of CANDFU010000218.1, forward strand.
ACCTCCAGCGGAAGGATCTGATTTTTACCGGGCGGACTCTTTTTGGGGCGATGCCGCCGAAGGGGCAGGAGATGGAAGATCATTATTTCGGGGCCATCCGTGAGAGAATCGCGGCGTTTATGAGGGATGTCAATGAGGAATTGTGGAAACTGGGCGTGACTGCGAAGACCCAGCACAATGAAGTTGCTCCGGCGCAGCACGAGCTGGCGCCGATTTATGCGGAGGCAAACGTCGCGGTCGACCACAACCAGCTTGCGATGGAGACCTTAAAGAAGGTCGCGGGACGCCACGGACTGCAGTGTCTGCTCCACGAAAAGCCGTTTGCCGGTGTCAACGGTTCCGGGAAGCATAATAACTGGTCTATTACGACGGACGACGGGATCAATATGCTTGACCCGGGCAGAACGCCGCATGAGAACGTACAGTTCCTTCTGGTTCTGACGTGTATTTTAAAAGCTGTGGACAGACATGCGGATCTTTTGAGAGAATCTGCCGCGGATGTGGGAAATGATCACAGACTCGGCGCCAACGAGGCACCGCCTGCGATTGTTTCTATCTATGTCGGAGAGCAGCTTCAGGATGTGCTTTCGCAGCTGATCAGCACAGGGGCTGCCACGCACAGTATTGCGGGACAGAAGCTGGAAACAGGCGTGCGGACACTGCCGGATTTTATGAAAGATGCAACGGACCGCAATCGGACTTCACCGTTTGCATTCACTGGAAATAAATTTGAGTTTCGTATGGTGGGTTCCCAGGATTCAGTCGCGCAGCCGAATGTGGTTTTAAATACGATTGTGGCGGAGGCGTTCAGCGAAGCGTGTGATGTGCTTGAACAGGCGGAGGATTTTGAGGTTGCGGTGCATGATCTGATCAAAAAGTATGCAACGGAACATCAGAGAATTGTGTTTAATGGCAACGGTTATTCTGAAGAGTGGGTAGAGGAAGCCGAAAAGCGCGGCCTGCCGAATATCAAGTCGATGGTGGACGCGATTCCGGCCCTGAACACGGAAAAGGCAGTCCGGCTGTTTGAAAAATTTAAGGTGTTTACAAAGGCGGAGCTGGATTCCCGTGTGGAAATTGAGTATGAGACTTACGCAAAGGAGATCAATATTGAAGCAAAAGCGATGATCGATATTGCGACAAAGCAGATCATCCCGGCAGTCATTCATTATACAACCGTGCTTGCCGAGTCGATCAACGCCGTAAAGGCGGCCTGTGAGGCGGATGTGAGCGCGCAGACAGAGATTCTGACGGAAGTTTCCGCGTTGCTGGCGGAGGCGAGAAAAGCGCTTAAGAAGCTGCAGGAAGTGACGGGAAGTGCGGCGACGATACCGGAAGGCAGAGAACAGGCGGTGTACTATCGCGACGTTGTAAAAGCCGCCATGGATGGACTGCGGGCGCCGGTGGATCAACTTGAAATGCTGGTGGATAAGGCGATGTGGCCGATGCCGTCTTATGGCGATCTGATTTTTGAGGTGTAAAAAGGAGGATGCCAGGTGACTGATGTCACCTGGCAGATTATGAAAAAGTTTTGTGTGTTTCCTTGGTATGTATTTAGTATAGGAAAAAGAAATGAAATTTTCATGTTTGTGAAATGAAAGATTTTTTAATCTTACATGAATAAACTGTGAACAACGGCAGGAAGGTCTCTGACTGCGTGAAATGATCACAAAAAAGTATTGGCAACATCTCCGGAAAGCATTATACTATTGATATGAACAGCAGTGGAAACGGAGATGTGGATATGGGCAGAAATATATTGTTTGTCAGCAAATATCCGGAAATCGTACAGGAATTTCTTGATGCGATGCGGGATAAAGATGCCGTGGTCGATACGGCTTCGAACGGAAAAGAGGCGGCTGAAATGTTACAGAATAAGGAGTATCAGATCGTCGTCACCGGGCTTGTTCTCGATTATTTTAACGGAGAAAAGCTGGTTTCCTATGTCAATAAGGCATTTCCCAATACGATCTGCATTATTTATACGACGACAATCAGCGCGCCGCAGCTGCACTTTTTTATGAACAAACGAGACGTATTCCGGGTATTTCTACGGCCGGTCGACTTTCGGAAAGAGTTTTACCAGGCGATAGAGGACGCGTTTCTTTACCATGAGGTAAAGGTAAAAAATCAAAAAGAAGAGGAAGAACAGAGAGAAGCGTCC
>CANDFU010000219.1 GCA_947384095.1 uncultured Roseburia sp.
CCGGGAGAAAATGTGATTGTGCTTAATCCGGAGCTGCAGCCCGTCCATATCGGATTTTATGCAAAAAGGCAAAGCGGTGTGTCGGTTTCTTTTTCGTCCATGCAGATCCGGGAGAAAGAGCGAAAAGAATATGCAGTCCGTGAATTTGTGTCTGTGACAGCGGTTGTATTTCTGCTGTTTTTGTGCTTGTGGGCGCTGGCAGCCAGAGTCCGGCGAATACGAGGCAGAGCGCATGATTTTATCCTGCCGGGGACTCTGCCGGAGTATATCTATCTTCAATTGGGCAGGATTGCGGGAAGTCTGGTTTGCAGACGAGAGAAGAGGAAAAATCAGCGTTGTGCACAGACACTGATATTTAGCCTATTATTTTTCTGGTGTATTTTTACAAGCGTGTTGGGGTGGAATCGCGACCAGGATATGTACCGCTACCAGGTATCCGGGTGTATGGTCCTGCTTTTTCTGGCAGGGGGGGTCTGTGTGGAAAAAGAAGCCGATGAAGTCAGATGGAATACGCCGATGGCTGTTTTCTGGGTATTGTTCTGGGCCGGAACGATGATATCTGATTTTTTTGCCGGAGGGAGGTTTCATTTTTACGGATATGCGATGCTTCTGGCCGGTGGCTTTTTTATTTACCAGTGGAACCGGACAAAAAAGCCGCAGCAGATGTTTGAAATCTGGAGTAATGCGCTGGAAATCGTGTTCTTTCTTTCTGTGCTGTTTTGTCTTCTGTTTCGTCCGAAACTTCTTGCAGTGCAGTATAATGGTGTATTTTTAAATCCGCAGGAGAACGCAATGTTTGCGCTGCTTATGCTTGTGACGTTTGCCATTGATGCAGACAGACAGATAAAGAATGGTGGGAAAGGGATAAAAGTTTTTTTGTGCTTTTCCGGAATGGCGCTGGCCGTATATATGGTTCTCAGGGCCGAAGATAAGACGGGATTTATTGCGGCAGGGATTTTTGGCATAGCGTTTCTGGGCAGGGCCGTTGTAAGACATGATGTTTATATCGGCTGGGTCAGGGACAATGCTGTTTCATTTGTCGGGGCGTTTTTCATGTCTGTGCTGGTTTCCGTGGGATTTCATATGGGGATTGACGTGGTTCCGGATGTGCTGGGTACAGTTCTGGAATATAAAGGGGATGTGAAATTATCCGCCGAGTCAGAACAAATTCTGGATGATCTTGCAGCAGTCAGCCCCGATTATGTAAAGAATATTGTGACGGAGGCGGATGGCCCGGATGTCGGGACAGTCCGCGCGGCCTATGTGCGCGGGCTGAGTCTTTTTGGAAACGGGAGTGAAGTTAAAGTATCCGGAAAGGCGGCGCCCGCTGATAACGGGTATCTTTTTATGGCATATCGCTATGGGATTTTTATTCTGGTACCTTTTCTGATGTATCAGATTGTGGTATTGCAGACAGGGCTTTCGGGGCTTTTGTCTGCAAAGAAGGGAGAGGATGAGCTGTGGATGTTTGGGGTTATGGTGAGTTATGTCGCTTTTTGTTTTAAGGGGAATGTGCAGCTTGACTTTGCTCATCCGCTCTGGATATGTGTTTTTCTGGGGAGCGGATTCTGGTTTACCGGTGACGATGCCGCCGACTACATTGGCACGGTTTAGAGGGGGAAAGGAGTCAGAGGGGAAATGGAAAAGAATCCTGCAGGGCGGGATTCTTTTCCATTTTTAAGAGAAACTTAATTGAATTTTAATGATTGTGATGATACGATATTTTTCAGGCAATCCCAACCCGCCTTTCCTGGCAGTGATTTACAGTATTCTGTAAAGAAAAGCTGTGCTAGAATAAGGCGGAAATAGCGTAATAAACCATCATGAGAGGAAAGGAAGGATAATGAAGAAACGGATATTGACAGCGCTGCTGGCTCTGTGCGTGGCGTTTACGTCGGTTCCTGTGGATTTTCATCTGCATGCAGAGGAACAGACGGCGTTTTCCCAGAGCGCGGCAGAGGAAAGTACAGAGGAGGAAGACGGGACGGAGCGGACCGGGGAGGCAGAGGAGCCGGTTTCCGGAGCAGGACAGACAGATGTTCCGGAAGAGGCGGATGGAGATTCACAGACGCAGCCCGGGGCGGAGCAGCCGTCTGAGCCGGGAGTGGAGGCCGGAGAGAGGCCAAAAGATACGTCTGGTACAGAGGACACAGAGCTTCCGGAGGCCGCAGAGGGAACAGAAAAGCCGGGTCCTGCCGAAGATACAGAGATTTTTGAAGAGACGGAAAAACCAGAAGAGACGGAAGAAACGGGAAAGCCCGGAATCATTGAAGATACGGAGATTCCGGAGGAGACCGGACAACCAGAGGAAGCGGAGGGAACGGAAAATCCCGGGGAAATCCAAAATACGGAGATTCCGGGGGACGCCGAAAAGCCGGAAAAAATAGAGCTGCCAGAGGAGACCGGTCTGACGGATACTGTGGATGAAGAAGCACAAAAGATACCGGTCGGTTATCTGATGGTTGAATCCGAGGATGTCACAACGCCCGGGACGCAGAATATCGTTGCGGGCCTGGGAGAAAAGGGAACCATACCGGAGCAGGCAAAACTGCATTACCGGAACCGGACGACCGGACGGGAGTATGAAGCGCCTGCATCGGCCAGCGCCGGGGATATGTTTCTTTTTTCGCTGGATTTTGCGGATGAGAGGCTTGGCGGGATCTATGAGCTGACAGAGATCTCGTATGTTCTCGACGGAAAAGAGGGAAGGCTTGTTCTGAAGGAGGAAGGCTTCCAGATCCGGTTCGGTGTGAATGCGCAGGCAGGCGCGCAGCCGGACGCAAAAATCTTTGACGCGGAAGCGGCGGAAGCGGCGCAGGCGGAGCTGGACGCGAGTGTGATTACGCTGGACGGGCAGGGGAATGTCACGTCTGAGACGAAGATGGAAGATGTGCTGGGAAGCGGATGGAACGGCCGGCTGAATGCGCGCGCAGATTTTAAGGGCGCGAACGGCCCGCTGAAAGTAGTGCTGGATCCGGGGCACGACAGCACGCATGCGGGGGCGCGATACCATAACAGCGCCGAAGAGACGCTGGTTTTAAAGATTGCAAAGTCCTGCCGGGATGAGTTAAAGACTTACGGCGGCGTTGAGGTGTATATGGTGCGGGAGGGGGAAAATTGTCCTTATGGCCTGCCTGCCGGATCGTCCGTGACCTGTAACGCAAACCGCGTGGAGTATGCAAAAAGCGTGGGCGCCAACGTTTATGTCAGTTTTCATCTGAATGCGAGCACGAGCAGCAGCGCCAACGGAGTCGGCGTCTATTACCCGAACAGCAATTACCGGCCGGATCTCGGGGAAGCGGGGAAGGGACTTGCATGGCAGATTTTTCAGAAGCTGCGGGAGCTGGGGCTCTCCCAGTGGGCGGACGGTATTCTGATCCGCAATGCAAATTATGATAAATATCCGGACGGTTCCACGGCGGATTATCTCGGGGTGATCCGCAGATGCAAAGAGGCCGGGATTCCGGCGGTTCTGATCGAGCATGCGTTCTTAAGCGGAACGTCGGATTATAACAATTTCCTGAGCACGGACGACGGATTAAAGAAGCTTGGCGTTGCGGACGCGACGGCGATCGCAGAGTATTACGGATTGAAAAAGGGCGTTGCGTCGGCTCCTGCAATCTCCTATGCGCGGTCGCAGTCGGACGGGACGCTCGAACTGAAGTGGAGTGCACTTGAGAATGTTTCCTATTATGAAGTATACCGCAATACCACCAATACGCCGGATTATACAAAGCTTTCCAATGTCACGGAAGGGACGGTGTACACGGATGACAGCGCGAAAGCCGGAAAGAAGTATTATTACATAGTGCGTGCCGTATTTAAAGACGGAAAACAGGGAGAGTATTCCCAGCCGGTCACGGGACGTGTATTAAAAAGCGTTACACTCTCTTATGTAAAGACGGCCGGAAGCAAAAAGCTTACGCTTGCGTGGGAAGGTGTGACAGGGGCGGAGGGATACCGGATCTTAAGGAAAGACGGTTCCGACGGAAAATATAAGGAGATGGAGAGAGTGCCCGCCGACAGGAAAAGTTTTACGGACAGCGTGCCTTCCAATAATAAGGAATACAGTTATATGGTACAGGCTTATCACACAAGCGGCGGCGGAGAGGGAAAGATCGGAAGAGCGTCGTGTAGGGAAAGAGTGTAGGTTATAGTGT
>CANDFU010000220.1 GCA_947384095.1 uncultured Roseburia sp.
GCGACAGAAAATGTAGCGCTTCCTCTCAGCTATGCGGGCGTCCGTAAAAGAGAGCGCAGAGAACGGGCAGTGGCGGCGCTTGAGCGTGTCGGTCTCGGGGAGAGAGTCGATTTTAAGCCGACTCAGCTTTCGGGCGGGCAGAAGCAGAGGGTTGCGATTGCGCGGGCAATGGTAAATAACCCCAAAATCCTGCTGGCGGATGAGCCGACCGGCGCGCTGGATTCCAGATCGGGGGAACAGATTATGGAGCTGTTTGAGAGGCTCAACGACGAGGGGGTTACGGTTGTCATGATCACACACGATCCGAAAATTGCGCGAAATGCAAAGCGTATGGTGCGGATTATCGATGGGGTGATCTTTGAAGGAGGCGAAGAGGAGGGAGCGTCATGAAGATAAAGAAAGTGATTGTGCTTCTTCTGGTGGCCGTGCTGACAGGCGGCGCAGCGGCAGGCGGCATTTACAGTTATAAATCGTATCAGGACAAGAGCCGGGTAGTTGAGGTTCAGCCGGTGTCCAGTTTAAACTGGGGATATTACGGTGATTCTGAGACGAGTTACGGCATGGTGACAAACGATTCTGCACAGGAAATCTATCTGGACGGCAACAGCAGGGTGGAGTCCGTGTTTGTGGAGGAAGGCGATACGGTGAAGGAAGGCGACCCTCTTCTGCAATACGATACGGACGAGGTTCAGATTGAAATCAAAAGAAAGCGGCTCGATATATCCACAATAGAGAATAATATTGCGATAGCCGCTCATATGCTGGATGTGCTGCGACAGACAAAACCGGTGGATAAAGAACGGCCCGAGATCGATATGTCTTCATTTTCTGAAAAGCGGAAAAAGGAGCTTGAAGCCGCCATTGAAAAGATGGAGAATCTCCCCGAAAAGGATGAGAAGGATAACCGGATTTTTAATTATGTCACGGAGGATTCGATCCCATACAATGCTGATACGGCGGATGGCACTGAACAGAACCCATACATATATTACTGCAATAAAGATGTGTATGCATACGGCAGTTTTTTCAACTCGATCCGTGCAGAGAGAAACGGGACGCCGGGAAAATATGTCAGGTTTATTATCTGTAAGAAAGACAGCGACGGGAGAATGGTGATGGAAGAGGTGCCGGAGGAGCCGGGAACAAGCGAACTTCCGGACCCGTGGGGGACGCAGGAACCGGGAACGGGCGAGACGCAGCCGGAAACGCAGGAACCCGGGACGAGCGAACTTCCGGACCCGTGGGAGACGCAGGAGCCGGGAACGAGTGAGACGCAGTCGTCCAGTGAGACACAGGAGCCGGGAACGAGTGAAAGTCCCGTGCCGGGTGATACGCAGCAGCCGGCGGATACGCAGCAGCCAGGTGATACGCAGCGGCCAGAGCAGGGCGGGAATACGGAGCTTTCGGGAGAGCAGGCGGCGGACAACCGGTCTTTGTCGGCGGAAACTATGATTGTGAGCAATCCCGTCCGTTTTTCGAGATATATGCTGGACGACAACAATGCAAAGGTTCCGGTGCCGGACGGGAGCATCGTGCCAAACGAGATCGTTTTCAACGGAAACAATTTTCCGACCGTTTATGATGATGACAGAATGTGGTATGTTTTTACGGGGGAGGAAGTAGGCGACACCCTGCAGGATCTGCTCGATCAGATCGAGGAAGAGCAGGATTGGGAAGAGCCGGACGGCTATTCGGAAAAAGAGCTGGCGGAGGCGATCGATGAAAAACAGGAGGAGCTTAAGAAGCTGGATCTGGAACTGCGGCAGGAAAAGCTGAAACTGGAGTCCCTTGAGTCCGCGGCGTCCGACGGTGTGGTTTACGCGAAGCTGGACGGTGTGGTCAAGAGTGTCGGCGACCCGGACGATGAGGACGGAAGCGGAGCTTTTCTGGTGCTGACGGGGGACGACGGCCTATATGTCAGCGGAACGATCAGCGAGCTGCTTCTGGATACGGTAAAACCGGGGACGGTGGTGACAGCCAATTCCTGGGAGAGCGGTAATACGTTTCAGGCGACTGTCACGGAGATCTCAGATTACCCGGTGAGCGGCAATTCCTGGGGAGACGGAAATCAGAATGTCTCTTACTATCAATACACGGCGTTTATCGAGGACAGCTCGGCGTTAAAAAACGGCGAATATGTAGACCTTTCGATTGCGACGAATCAGACGGAGTCGGATTCAGAGGCGATTTATATTGAAAAGGCATATGTGAGGCAGGAAAACGGGCGTTCATACTGTATGATTGCGGATGAGAATGACCGTCTGAAAAAGCAGTATGTCGTGACCGGGAAAACGGTGTACGGCTCCGCAGTCGAGATAAAATCGGGACTTACAGAGTCGGACCGGATTGCATTTCCATACGGGAAAAACGCGGTTGAGGGAGCGGCTGTCACGGATGACGCGGGGTTACAGATGCTTAACTAGGGAGGACATCATGTTTGAAAATATAAGGTTATCTTTTCAGGGAATCTGGTCTCACAAGATGCGCTCCTTTCTGACTATGCTCGGAATTATTATCGGTATCGCTGCCATTATTGCGATTGTCTCGACGATAAAAGGAACGAATGAACAGATCAAACAGAACCTGATCGGTTCCGGTGAAAATACCGTCGAGATCAATCTGTACCAGGGCGACTGGCAGTACGAAATGGAGTACAATGGGATTCCCCAGGGGGTTCCCCTTGTGACGGAGAATGTGCTGGATCAGATCCGCGATATTTCGAATGTCAGGAATGTATCCAGTTATCTGAGCAGACAGGACTACAACGGCGTTTTTTATCAGAATACGCCGCTTTCCGGCGGCTATGTCAGAGGGGTTGACAGCAGCTATTTTGACACCTGCAATTATATTGTGCAAAAGGGCAGGGGCTTTGTGGAGGCAGATTATCAGACTTACCGCAAGGTTGCCATTCTCGACGGCGATTCGGCGGATGCGCTTTTTCAGGGCGAAGACCCGATCGGAAGGACGATTGAGATACAACAGGAGCCGTTTACTGTTGTCGGGATCGTGACAAAGGCGAAAGTGTTTGAACCCGTGATCAATTCGATTGATGAATATAATACCTATTTTTCGGAGGGGACGGCGGGCAGCATCTATGTGCCAAATACGACGTGGCCGGTCATTTATCAGTACGACGAGCCGCAGAATGTGGTGATACGCACTGACAGTACCGACAGTATGACCAAGGCAGGAAAGGAATGTGCGGATCTTCTCAACAGTTTTCTTTCGACCAAAGATGAAACGATCAGATATAAGGCAAAGGATCTGCTGGAACAGGCGCAGCAGATTCAGGAGCTGAGCGGTTCCACAAACCGGATGCTGATCTGGATCGCCGGGATCTCTCTGATTGTCGGCGGTATCGGCGTTATGAATATTATGCTGGTCTCCGTCACGGAGCGCACGCAGGAGATCGGCCTGAAAAAAGCGATCGGGGCGCGCAAATCAAAGATTCTTGGGCAGTTTCTGACGGAGGCGGCCGTGCTGACAAGCCTGGGAGGGCTGTTTGGCGTGATTGTGGGAATCGTGCTGGCGGAAATTATTTCTTATATCAGCACGACGCCTGTGGCGATTTCCGTGCCGGCGGCTGTAGGGGCAGTCGCATTTTCCATGGTTATCGGAATCGTGTTCGGCGTATTTCCCTCGTATAAAGCGGCAAACCTGAATCCGATCGATGCGCTGCGTCATGAGTAGACGGAGGTGGAAGCGGTGAAAAGGATTGTGATGGTCGAGGGCGGCGTGGAGACGCTTGCCTATTTTTCCAGGCAGCTGGCGGAGCGGTTCCGCCAGCTCGGATATCTGGTTTTTTTCTATGACCTGAAAAATGAGGCGGAAAGTTCGAGAAGGCTGCGGAAGTTTATCCGGGTGAAAGATACGGTTCTTGTCACGTTTAATTTCCAGGGGCTGGAACAGGAGGCTGGCGTTTACAGCGCGCGGGAAGGCTATGTGTGGGATGCGTACCAAATCCCGTGCTACAATATTGCTGCGGATCATCCTTATTTTTACCATGACAGGCTCACCGGGCTGCCGCAGAAGTATCGCCATGTCAGTATTGACCGGTTTCAACAGAAATATTTCGGGGAATTTTATCCGGAATATAGAGAGGCAGGGTTTCTCCCGCTGGCGGGGACAGAGCTGCCGGAACCGGAGACGGAGCG
>CANDFU010000221.1 GCA_947384095.1 uncultured Roseburia sp.
GAGATGACGAGAGGTGACTGGAGTTCAGACGTGTGCTCTTCCGATCTATCGTGTCGGGAATTTCCCTTCTTCTGCAATGTGCTTATTCAGTTCGGCGAGATACACATCTTCGTCAACCGGAAGATCGACTTCTTTTCCGAGCCAGGAAGAGAGCAGGATTGCATTTGCAAGGTTAACGCCGTTGATTCCATCGGAACCGGGCGCCAGGAGCGGAGTTCCCTCCAGAATGTGCATTGCAAAATTTTCCATTACCGTCGTGTGCTGTTTGCCCCATCCGTCGGTATTCTCGAAGGTCTCTTCCGTGTAAAGCCCGCCGCCGGCAGAGTTGCCGGATACCAGTCTGGACACTTCCAGCATGCTCATCGTGTCGTTCATTTCGTTCTCAGATTTGTTCAGGCGGTAAACAGTAGCCGTTTTGCTGTTGTCAACGACGATCTTGCCGCCGTCAAGGTCGATTTCCAGACGGTCAGTTCCGATCGGGTCGTGTGTACAGGTGATAAAAGTGCCGGTCGCGCCGTTCGGATATTCAATGACAGCAGTAACGTCATTTTCCACTACGATATCGCGATGGCATCCATACAGACATTTTGCATAAACTTTGTTCGGAACGCCGCAGATCCACTGCCACAGGTCGAGCTGGTGCGGAGCCTGATTGACGAGGACGCCGCCGCCTTCGCCGCCCCAGGTAGCGCGCCAGTCGCTCTGACGATAGTAGCTGTCCGGACGCCACCAGGAATTGATAATCCAGTTGGTGCGGCGGATCGTGCCGAGTTCGCCGGATTCAATAATTTCTTTGACTTTCTGATATAATACGTTGGTTCTCTGATTAAACATAACGCCGAAAGCGACATCCGGATGCGCGGCAGCGCATTCGTTCATCTGACGGACTTCTTTGGAATATACGCCTGCAGGTTTTTCGACGAGGACCGGCATGCCATGTTCAAAGCAGTAAATTGCAATCTCGGTGTGCAGATAATGCGGTACGGTGGTGATTACCGCGTCGACATTGCCGGAAGCGATCATCTCTTTCCAGTCGGTATAGAACGGGTATTCCGCATACGTCTCTTTGCACATTTTTTCTTTTTCGGGATCAATGTCGCAGAGCGCGCCGAGTGCGCAGTGCGGCGGGCACTCGGGTGCGGGCATGCCCGGGAATCCGGCTTTTCCTGTTAAAAATCCGGCATATGCGCCGCCCTGTGCTCCGATTCCGATCAGTCCAAAACGAATTTTCTTGTCCATAGTAAATTTCCTCCATTCCACTCTATATTAAATTTATAGGGTTCGTATCAATAAAGCTCTGCAGTCAGGATATGGTGTCTAAGATGTCACACAGTGCATGGTACTGCATTGCGTATCCTTCTGCGCCGTCTTTTGCCTTGTTTACCTTGATGATGTTTTCTGCCGCGGTTGTCTCCAGAGATGCAAGTGAATCGAAGAGCACCAGATGCGGCTCTAAGGTGAGGAATCCTTCGTAACCCTCATCGCGGATGGCGCGTGTCAGAAGTTCCTTGATTTTTCCCTCACCGGTCCCGCACACGACATTTTCTTTGTCCGTGGAAACCGCGTCTTTGATATGGATGTATGCAATGTGGTCTTTTAGCATATCCCAGCACGCTGCGGTGTCCTCTCCGCATTGCACAAAGTTAGCGAAGTCGAAAGCGCTTTTAAAACAGGGATCGTCGATGCTTTCCATCAGGTCCAGGCAGCGGCTTCCGATGTCGCCGTAGATATCCTTTTCATTTTCGTGAATCAGGACAACGTTATATTTTTTTGCGATCGCGATAAATTTCTTTAATTTCTCCAGAACTGTGCTGCGGTAATCCGCCGGGCTGCTCCCCTCCGGAATAAAGAAGCTGAACATACGGATATAACGACAGTCCAGCACGCCGCAGATCTGGCAGAGGGTATCAAGCTGTGCAAGCTGCGCGGCAAAACCGTCTTCGTCTTCGATCCCCACCTTTCCGATCGGTGAACCAAGGGAGGAGACTTTTACGGCTGCTGCGTCAAGCCGCGGCAGAATCTTTTCACGGATTTCATCGACGGAATAATCCGCGATGCCTTTTCCATCCGCGGAACGCAGGGAAATATAGTGCATCCCCAGATCGGTCACGGTCTTTAACTGAGCGTCAAAGTCGGAACTGATCTCATCCGCAAAGCCGGAGATGAAAATGTTTTCTTTCATAATTGCTTCAATCCTTTCCCCAATACATAGCAAAATCGTGTTTCCATGTAACAATTTAAGAGTAACATACAAGTCCCGTGTTGAACAGGAATATTTTTGGAATATCGGGTAAAAATATTATATATTTACCCGATATTGTGCCTCTTGCCGTGAATCAGACTGATGTAGGCGGAAGGGGTCATGCCGACCGATTTTTTAAAAAGTTTTCGGAAATAGGAGGTGTCTTCAATGCCGCATCTGGCAACAACATCCTGAATCTGTGTGTTTCCTGTGTTGAAGAGGCGCAGGGCGAGGCGGATGCGCTGCTGGCTGATATACGATGATATGGAAATGCCCATCTCTTTTTTGAAAAGTGTGGAGAGATAACTGGGGTTGATAAAGTATTGTTCTGCCAGAAGCGCCAGAGACAGCTTTTCCGATAAATTCAGATTGATGTAGTTGACGACTTTCTGAATAACAAGAGAATGGCCGCGCAGAGAATAGTTTTGTACCAGCAGGCAATACTGGCGGACCATTTCCGCCATCAGACGGGAGGATTCGTCGTATGTCATTACTTTTTCGCAGTATCTGGCCAGCTTGGCGGAAAGTTCGTCGATATGTACCGGGTGCACGCCGCCGGCCTGGGCTGCTTTCCGGTATAATGTGTTTGCGACGATCAGCCCATTGCGGATGTCCCGGACGGAGTCGGGATAGCGCTTTGTCAGCCGGAACTGTCGGGATTCGCTGATATATTTCAGAGCGGCCGTTGTATCGCCGTTCTCGATTGCGGTCATCAGTTTTTCTTCGATCGCATACCGTGCTTCTATGATTGTTGCAGACAGACGGTTATCCAGGCTCTCCTGCCGGAACTGCCAGTCTGAAAAATCGTATAAAAAATATTCCGTCCGGACAGTCTGTCCTGGATAAAAAAGGGCAAAAAGCTCCCTGCACATTTCTTTCCAGCGGTCAGCCTGTGAAATGACCGGGACGGCATTGTAGTATTCGCGCATCTCTTTTTTATACTGGGGCGGAACGTGATTGCGTTTCATCAGCCGGGAAAGATGTTCCTCTTCCGCCGCGTATTCCATAAAAGGACCGAGCAGAAGGACGTCCCCGCTGTTTTTTTCCGATGCGGGAAGCGCGGCGATACAGTATGAGATATCGTAGGTATCCTGATAGCAGTAAAAGACGGCTTTTTTCATGGCGCTGATCCAGGATGAAAGATTTTGTTCAAACTCGCAGTCGCCGTAGAGCATCCGGTAAAGAACAAATTCTTTCAGCGCGTGTTCTCCGCTGGAGAGCACCTTCATGCCGACATTAGAGCATTCCATTATTTTTCGTAAGACATCGAGCAATTCTACTTTCATAAATTTGTAAGGCCTTCCTTGTAAAACCTGACATCATTATAAGGCTGAATAAAGAAAAATGCAAGGCAGTGCATGCGGCTGTCTTTCCGGGAACAGCCTGTTATTTGCCTGTGTTGTAATCACGCTAAGTATCCGATATACTATAATAAACCAAAGTTCATGATTATAAGATAAGAGAGAGGAGAACAGAGTGGGGAATAAAAAAAGATATGGATGGGGAATTTTGCTGTCTGTCATACTTTTGCTTTTGAGCCCCGGGTATGCGGCGCAGGCAGGGGGACGTGATGCGATGCGGCAGAATACGGTGCGGATGCAGGCCGGGGAGCAAAGGTTACAGGGAGAATCTTTTACAGAGACAGTAAGGCTGGCAGATGCGGGCAGCGTTACGGTGACGACGGCTGAAGCGTTTATGGATGCGCTCGGACAGAGAAAAAGCCGGATTGTTGTCAACGGCAATATTGTGATTGACAATGGTGCGGAGGCGTCGGGGCGGATGCGCCCTGTAATGATACCGGACGGGACTGTGATAAGCGGCACGGCGGGCAGCAGTATCAACAGCCGCAGTCCCATTCAGATGGAGGGCAGCGTCACGATTCGTGACGTCAGGCTTATA
>CANDFU010000222.1 GCA_947384095.1 uncultured Roseburia sp.
AGGAATGCTCAGAGTATTTAAGGGCGCATTGTTTGAAGTCACTGCGGCTATGGAAGAGAAAGAACAGCAGTTTGAAAATCCGCGGCCCGCACTGAATACGCCGCTCAAAATGCACGAAAGCATTAATCTGGCGGCTGACGAAAAACTGAATATTTCAAATCTGCAGGGGAAAGTTCAGGAAGAAAAAAAGATTCAGGTTTCCCCGCAGCCGGATCCGCTGAATCTGAAAGAACAGAAAAGTGAGACTACGAGCGAAGGCATTGAGCGGAGACTTGAAAATCTTTCAAACATGCTTGAAAAGCAGTTTTATGCGGAAGGAAGCCAGAAAGATGAGAAACTGGAGCCGAAGCCGGCGAATCCGGAAGGGCTTCAGTTTATAAAAATGCTTTACCGTACACTTCTGGAAAACGATGTGCATGAAAAATATGTCAATCAGATTATGGATGAGGCCGAAAAAATAATGCACAACGGAAGCAGTGTGGACTACATTCTTTCCAGCGTTTACCAGAAAATGATATTAAAATTTGGACAGCCTGACCCGATTGGCCTGTCGGGGAAAAAGCCAAAAGTTATTTTCTTTATCGGTTCCACCGGTGTTGGAAAAACTACAACGATCGCTAAAATAGCTTCCAGATATAAAGTAGAACATGAAAAGCGTGTCGCATTTCTCACTGCAGATACCTACCGGATTGCTGCAACGGAACAGCTTCGCATATACGCGAATATTCTGGATGCGCCGATGAGTATCATCTATACGGAAGATGAAATGAATGAGGCCATTGAACGTGTCAGCGATTACGATCTGATCTTTGTCGATACGGCCGGGTTTTCACACCGGAATGAAGCGCAGTGTCAGGATATGCAGAAGCTGATCGGCGGACTTGATAATAAATATGAGAAGGAAGTGTATCTGGTGGTCAGCGCGACGACCAAATACAAAGATCTTCTGGAGATAGCAGACATCTATAAGGAGATAGCGGATTATAAGCTGATATTTACAAAACTTGACGAAACAACCACTTTTGGAAACATGCTTAATATCAAACTCTATTCGGGAGCTGTCCTGTCTTATATGACAACGGGGCAGAATGTGCCGGATGATATCGAAGAATTTGACACACAGAAGATAGTAAAGCAGCTGTTGGGCGGCAGATGAGAACAGACCGTTGATGCTGCAGACTGCTGGAAAGGCTTGGATAATTTATGGATCAGGCAGAAAAGCTAAGAAACGTAGTAAAATCGAAAAATAAAGATGTTTTGCCAAATGCCAGGGTCATTACTGTGACAAGCGGAAAAGGTGGTGTAGGCAAATCAAATGTGGCTGTGAATCTTGCGGTACAGATGCAGAGACTCGGAAAAAAAGTACTGATATTTGATGCGGATTTCGGGCTGGCAAATGTCGAAGTTATGTTTGGCGCCATTCCTGAATATAATTTAAGTGATGTGATTTATCGGGGAAAAAATGTCCGTGAGATTATCACGGAAGGCCCTGTCGGAATTGGGTTTGTATCCGGTGGGACCGGGATTACCGGAATGAATGACCTGTCAAAAGAGCAGATTCTTTATCTGGTGAAAAGCTTAAGGGAGCTCGACGAGATGGCAGACGTCATTCTGATCGATACGGGAGCGGGGATTTCCGATCATGTTCTGGAATTTGTGATCGCGAGTCCGGAAGTTATTGTGATTACGACGCCGGAGCCGAGTTCCCTGACAGATGCCTATTCACTGCTTAAGACGCTTTACCGGAATCCCAATTTTATGCGCGCCAGGACGACAATCAACGTTGTTGCGAACCGTGTGACGTCGATTGAGGAAGGGCAGCATGTCTACGATAAGCTGAATTCGGTCGTCTCTCAGTTTCTGCAGGGAGAGCTGCATTATCTCGGTATGATCCCGCGGGATAATGCGCTGGAAAAATCGGTACGGCAGCAGAAAACGGTTTCCTTGAATGTTCCTGGTTCAAGGTCTGCAAAAGCATTTGAAGGTATGGCCGTCAGTCTGCTCAATCATGAACAGGAGCCGGTAAATGTGCCGATGGGTATCTCACAATTATTTTCAAAACTTTGGAGTCAAAAACTATAAGGAGTTTAATAATTATGACATTATCGGAAATGATTCATCCAGGAGACAAAGTAGAAATCCGTCTGCTGCAGGAAGTAAGGCAGATGGGCAGATCGGGAGAGAATGTAAAGGTTTATCTGAGCAAAGTGCTTGACGTTGATGACGGAGGCGGTATTGAAATCGCTATGCCGATGGAAGAAGGCACGCTTGTTATGCTTGCGCTTGGAGTGCGGTATGAGTTTATTTTTGCAGGAAAAGCCGGGATGTATCAGGCAGTCGGACAGATCAGACAGCGCTATAAAAAAGATAATATTTATATGCTCCTTGTGGAATTAAGATCCCAGCCAGAGAAATTCCAGCGCAGGGAGTTTTTCCGCTATACAAAGCAGATCAAGGTTTTTTATTACCCGATCACGGAGGAAGAAGCGGATATGGAGTCGGGCAATGCAGTTTTTATCAAGATTCAGAAAAGCAATGGAGACCGGCAGGAAAAACCCGGGCAGCTTCTTGATATCAGCGGGGGAGGAGGGCGTCTTCAGACGGATGAGGCGTTCGGGGATGAGTCATATGTTTTAATCGGAGTGCATCTTAAGAGTGAAACCATTAACAAGCAGTATTATATTCCTTCCAAGGTGATCAAATGTGTGCCGGACAAGGAGAAAAAGAAGTATGAATTGCATGTCAAATTTTTGTTTAAGGATACAAAGACAAGCGAAGAAATTATCAAGTACATTTTTGAAAAAGAACGCATGGAACGTCAAAGGGGAGTCAGGTAAAAATGAAAAAAAACATTTTAGTTGTTGATGACTCTGCACTCATGAGAAGGGTTATCTGTGATATAATCAATTCAGATGGAACATTTCAAGTAACGGATTTGTGCCGCGACGGAATGGAGGCATATGAAAAGCTGAAGACAAAGAAGTACGACGGCGTCGTGCTTGACGTCAATATGCCGCGCATGAACGGACTGGAACTTCTGGAACGTCTGCAGAAAGACAAGATCAAGGCGACTGTTATTATGGTCAGCACAATGACGACGAAAGACGCCAAGGTCACGATTCTTGCGATGGAACTGGGAGCTGTCGACTTTGTGACGAAGCCGGATAATATTATCGAGGCAAAGGGTGAAGAATTTAAAAAGCAGCTGATCGGCGTCCTGTCGGCGGTCCTTAAGACAGAAAAATTTGTGAGAGAACTCAGAACAGGCGGATCTTCGGCATCTCCCGCACAGAAGAAGGCGGCTCCGCTGCGCAGTACCACGTCAATGAAGTCCGGCAATAAAATCGTGGCGCTGGCGTGTTCTACGGGAGGGCCAAAAGCGCTGCAGAGTGTGATTCCATATCTTCCCAAGAATCTGAATGCGCCGATGGTGCTCGTACAGCACATGCCTGCGGGTTTCACGAAATCCATGGCAGACCGGCTGAATGAGGTGAGTCCCATTCATGTCAAGGAAGCGGAAGACGGAGACGTTTTAAAGAAGGGAACCGTATATATCGCGCCGGGCGGCAAACATATGGAAGTCAAAAAGAATCCGGACGGCACTCATAAGATTAAGCTGAACGAGATGCCGGCAATCGGCGGATTAAGACCGTGTGCCAATATCACCTATGACTCTCTGCGGGACAGTGGTTTTGATGAGGTCGTCTGTGTCGTTCTGACCGGAATGGGAGCAGATGGGACGAACGGTATCTGCTCACTGATCAAGAAAAAGCCGGTCTATGTGATCTCACAGAACGCAGAAACCTGCGTCGTGTACGGGATGCCAAAGGCAATTGCAGATACGGGTCTGGTAAATGAAGTTGTTCCTCTTACACAGGTTGCACAATCAATAACAAAGAATGTGGGGGTACGGTAGTATGGATGTAAGTCAATACCTGGAGATATTTATCGACGAGACAAATGAACATTTGCAGACCTTAAGCGACTGTATTATGGAACTGGAAAAAGAGCCGGAAAATATGGATGTGATCAACGAGATTTTCCGCGCGGCCCATTCCCTCAAAGGAATGGCGGGCACCATGGGATTTAAGCGCATGCAGCATCTGACGCATGATATGGAAAATGTATTTCAGGAAGTCAG
>CANDFU010000223.1 GCA_947384095.1 uncultured Roseburia sp.
GATGACGAGAGGTGACTGGAGTTCAGACGTGTGCTCTTCCGATCTGTTCGTCGATATCGGGGTTGCGGCTCGCCGTCGGAACCCTCGCGTCCAGCAGTTCAATCACAACATCGATTAATTTTATGTCCTCCTGCATCTGACGTTTCGCTTTCGTCATATGCCCCGGATACCACTGCAGCTGCATATGTATCTCCTCTCAATCCTTTATAAAAATCCAAAATCTCCCCAGGGAGATACGATAAACCACGCTTTCCCGATGATATGTTCCTTCCTGACATTTCCGATATTTGCATACCGGCTGTCCTCGCTGTTATTGCGGTTATCTCCCAGCACAAAAAATTCGTCGCTGCCCAGCGTGATCTCTTCCGCCGCAAGGCCGGCCTCCTCGATCGCCGCCGTCTCCGCCTCATCCTGAAACGCTTTTCCATTTACATACACCACGCCGTCCTCTATGCTCACCCGGTCTCCCGGCACCGCAATGACGCGCTTCACATAATAATGCGATTTTTCATTGCCGTTTGGAAGAAAAACAATAATATCATTCGGTTTCGGATTTGTCACTTTATAGATAAAACGATCCACAAGAATCTCGTCCCCGTTCTCCAGCGTCTCCGCCATCGACTGCCCTACCACGCTCGTCCTGAGTCCGATAAAGTAGACAAGCGTAAAAGCAATCATCAGCGTGATCAGAATTTCTGCCGTCCACGCCAATGCCTCCCTGGCCGCCGACATGTTCACCCTTCTCTTTCGTCTGCCAAAATTCAGACCGCTCCGTCTTCGTCTGACCACTTCTCAGTTTCCCTTTCCTCTTTGTGTTCACTTTTGCCGCATTTCTTACCGTTCACGCCTCCGGCACCCACAGCAACGGGCAGGCGCCGGCCGCATTCCCTGCCTTACTTTATCACAATCTTTTCTTGTCTGCAATTGGTCTTTGCTGTAAAATAAAGAGAACGGCCCGGACTTTTGCCAGAACTTCACAGACATAGTATGAACAAGAAAGGAATCCCAAAATGAATCTGGAAATCGAACGCAAATATCTTGTCGCCTCCCTGCCGCCCGGCCTTGAACAATATCCCTGCGTCCACATCGAACAGGGCTATCTGAACACCGACCCGGTCGTGCGCATCCGACGCGCAGACGGCACCTGCACGCTCACCTACAAAGGAAAAGGATTGATGATCCGGGAAGAATACAACCTCCCCCTCAGCAAACAGGCCTTCCTTCATCTGCGGGAAAAAATAGACGGCGCCCTGATTGAAAAACGCCGGTATCGCATTCCCTGGCAGGACAGATACACCATCGAACTCGACATCTTTGAGGGGGAGCTCGCTCCGCTGCAGCTCGCAGAAGTCGAATTTGAGACCGAAGCGGACGCAGCCGCCTTCCTCCCGCCCGACTGGTTCGGCGAGGACGTGACGTTTTCAACGGCCTACCACAACAGCACGCTTTGCCAGGGACAGCACTGATACCGGACCGTCAGATTCTGCCGCTTTCTTTCAGAAGCCGGTACAGCGTCGGTGTGAAATGAAATTCCTCTGCCGTCCGCTCCACCTCTCCAAGATAATTCCGTTTTACGGAAGCGGGAACCACCGGCTTCCCCGACGCCGCGCCGCTCCTTTTTACTGCGCGGATGAGTATGTTTTTGGGTGTGTGTGAAAAATCGACAAACTCCAGAAGCTGCGTTTTATACCCGCAGCACTCCAGCAGATTCGCACGGATGGCGTCGGTCGCGAGCGCACAGAACCGCTCCTTCACGATACCATACCGCGTCAGCAGCGAAAAATCGGCCGTCTCTGCCTGTCTGTTTAATTCATGCTGGCAGCACGGCACGGAAAAGATCATCCGCGCATTCCATGAAACGGCATTGAACAGGGCATAGTCCGTGGCCGTGTCACAGGCATGCAGCGTCACCACCATATCCACAGGAAACGCGGCTTTGTAACCGCTAATATCCCCCA
The DNA here is from genome assembly GCA_947384095.1 of uncultured Roseburia sp. Classification (GTDB taxonomy): domain Bacteria; phylum Bacillota; class Clostridia; order Lachnospirales; family Lachnospiraceae; genus Roseburia. The sequence continues at coordinate 1,959 of CANDFU010000223.1, forward strand.
CCTCAAAACGCAGGTTGTGGTATCCGTATTTTGCCGCGGCGGCATTGCAGCCTGCGATCACGTCCTCCTTCAGATCCAGCCCCACCATCTGCACATCCCGCCCCTTTATCTGTGTAAAGTAATGGTAGAGCACAAACGTAAGGTAGGATTTGCCGCAGCCGAAATCAATGATGCGAAGGCAGCGGCCCGCCTCGTCCGCGACACTGTCCTCAATCAGTTCAAGAAACCGGTTGATCTGGCGGTATTTGTCATACATGGAAGCTACGACTTTTCCCCCGGACGTGAATATTCCCATATCCACCAGAGGCGGTACTGCCGTTCCTTCCTCGATGAGATATTTCTTTTTGCGGTTATGGGCGCTCTCCGCTCTCGGCATCTGCCCGCCGCCTTTTTCCAGGTAAGTCACTTTCCCCTTTTTTGAAATGAAAATCGTATATTCCTTTTTGCCGTCCCAGGCATGCATCTCGCGGTAAGCCCCGGCAACCGTCTCTGCAAGAAGGGCCGCCGTCTCTTCCGCCGGAATATTCCGGTGAAACACCTGTTTCTCCGTGTAGGCCGCGACCTGATAGAACGATTCTTTTTTCTCCACCACAATCTTACGGTACGCCGCGTCTTTTCCGACAGGCCTGCTGATCACGATCCGGTATGGCAGGGCCTGTATCAGGCGATCAAGTATTTCGTTCAGCGTTTCCATATTTTATCCTCATTTCTGTGCGGCTTTTTGCGCATGTCGGGTTTGCGGATGCCGCGCAGGCGCAAACCCGTGATTGAAAATCCGGTTTTTGCAAAGGCACGGCGCCGGAATATCCGGCTGCAGCCTTACCGCAGCCTGTCGCTTTCGTAGCGCTGCCTCGTCCGGATGCAGCGCTTGAGCTCCTCATAGCGGCTGTCTAAATCCCCCTCCGGAATCACAACGTCGAGCACGACGGCCATATTATTGATCAGATGGTCCGTAATCTCCTCCCGCATGGACAGGAGGATATGGTATTTGTCCTCAAGATCATCCGCGTCAAAAAAAGCCATCAGCTTCGGGCTGACGCCGCCCTCCGCCCTGTCGCTTCCGTCCCGCGCCTCCCGAACCGGGGCATCCTGAAAAACCGCCTCATCCGCCGGTTTACATGCGGCGTCGTTGTCCTGTTCCCCGCCCGAAGGCCGCTGCGTCCTCCCGGGCCTCTCCACACGCTCAAACCGATACTTCTGCGCCGCCTGCGGATATCTCGCACGGTCTTCTCCGCTCAGAAACATTCCGACCGGCCCCGCATAAACCTGGTACCCGCCATACAGCGCCTGATAAACCACCAGCTCTTCCTCTGTCTCCGAATCAATCGCGGTTGTCACTACCTGATAAAGCCTCTGTTCTGAATCGCGGTACCATTCGCCGCTTTCCGGTCTTATTTCCATATCCCTCTGTCCTTTCCCTGGCGCTGCAATCTCTATGAAAACCGCCATGCCGGCACTTTTCGACATTACCAGAAAGGAAAGCCCTGCATTACAGCCGGGCTTTCATAAAATAATAATTTGTATATACAAAAGCATCTGATCATATTATAATATTTCATGATCTATTTCACAACCATTAGTTTTAAAATGACTCCGGAGGACAATCGAACTACCATGATACGCAGAACATTCAACCACTTATCCGGCATGCAGCTGATCGCGGTCGGCTTCTTCTTTCTGATTATGGCGGGCACGTTTCTTCTGATGCTCCCCGTCTCATCCAGGGACGGTGTTTTCACCCCGTTTCTGACCGCGCTGTTTACGGCGACAAGCGCGTCGTGCGTGACAGGCCTGATCCTTGTCGACACCTACACGCACTGGTCTCTCTTCGGCCAGCTTGTGCTTCTGACCCTGATCCAGATCGGCGGCCTTGGCTTTATCACCATCGGAACCGCCGTATCCCTCGCCCTTCACCGCAAAATCGGCTTAAAACAGCGCGGCTGGATCAGAGAGAGCTTTAACGTTTTGGATATCGGCGGCGTCGTGCGGCTGTTAAAACGTGTGCTCAAAGGAACCGCCCTGTTTGAAGGGACCGGCGCTCTCCTGCTTTTTGTGCGTTTCTATCCGAAAATGGGATTTGCACAGGCACTCTACTACGGGATTTTCCACTCGATCTCCGCTTTCTGTAACGCAGGTTTTGACCTAATGGGACGCTACGAGCCGTTTTCTTCGT
>CANDFU010000224.1 GCA_947384095.1 uncultured Roseburia sp.
CAGGGGCGGCTGGTAACGGTATTGTCTGCCCTGCTGGCGGCGTCCATGCTGATTTTTTGGGGTATAAATCAGTCCGGAAAAAAGGAGACGATGGAAAAAGAGCCGGAGGCGACGGAGGACGCGCAGAAGCCTTCTGTCTCTCCCGGGGAGGATACGCAGCAGGAGGAGGCTGACGGCCGGTATGAAGAGACGCTTGCGGAGGCCGACCGCCTGGCTGCATCGTATGATTATGATGGGGCTGCGGCCCTTCTTCAGGCGATGGAGGGATATGAAAAGGATACCCGGCTGCAGGAAAAGGTGAAGGAGTATGAAGAAACAAAGGCGGCGTGTCAGCCGGTAAATATGGAAGAGATCACGCATGTCTTCTATCATACGCTTGTGGTGGATCCGAAGCGGGCTTTTGCCAATCAGGACACGAATCCGCAGGCAGTCGGAAATAATCAGTGGATGACTACGGTAAGTGAATTTGAAAAGATCACGCAGGAGATGTACGACAGGGGATACGTGATTGTCAGTATTCATGATCTTGTGCGCGCTGCGAAGGACGAAAATGGAAATCCGGTGTATGAGCAGGGAGAGATTCTGCTTCCGCCCGGAAAAAAACCGTATGTGCTCTCCCAGGATGATCTCTGTTACTATCACAGTTATGACAATTACGGATACGCGGCAAAAATGGTTCTGGATGAAAACGGAAAGCCGGTCTGTGAGTACATACAGGAGGACGGGACGGTGCTGACGGGGGCTTACGATGTCGTACCGCTTCTGGACGCATTTCTTGAAGAGCATCCGGACGCTTCCTACCGTGGCGCAAAGGGGATTATCGCGCTCACAGGCTACAATGGGATTCTTGGATACCGGACGGATGAAAGTTATCGTAATGCGGACGGCGATCTCAATTATGACAAGAAAAAGTGGCTTGCCGAACACCCCGATTTTGATATTGAACAAGAGCGGGCGGAGGCGAAAAAGGTGGCGGAAGCGATGAAGGCGGACGGATGGGAGTTTGCCAGCCATACCTGGGGGCATATGAAAGTCGGGGACGCCAGCTTGAGCAGGCTGATGACGGACACGCAGAAATGGCGTGAAAATGTGGAGCCGCTGGTGGGCGGAGTCGATACGATTATCTTTGCGCACGGGCAGGATCTCGGCGACTGGGGCGCGTACGATGAAGCCAATCCGAAATACCGGTACTTAAGGGAACAGGGGTACTCGATTTTCTGCAATGTGGACTCCAATCAGTACCGGACCTGGTACGGGACGGATTATCTGCGGCAGGGGCGGAGGAATCTGGACGGATACCGGATTTACAACAATGCCGTCGGCCTGCAGGACAGCGTGTCCGATCTGTTTGACGCTGCCGAAATCATGGATCCGGACCGCCCGCCGGTTCCGCCGCTGAGATAAAATTGCATCGGAGGTAAAGCGCGCCCGAAATCTGGTATTTCGGGCGCGGCGTTTTAAAAAAAGTTCTGGCATGGAGGAAAAATATGGATCCGGATCTGTTGGAGCGGCTGGCCGCGGTCACGCCGGAAGAGTTGGCGTATCTGAACGGGGGTGACGAGGTGGCGAAAGAACTATATACGAAAAAGAACCGGTTTGAGATTGACGCGGGGCTTTTTCTGCGTGAGGGCAGGCTGGTGACGGTGCGGCATCATGCACGCTTTGTGGATTTTCCTGCACACAGACATAATTATATCGAGATCATGTATGTCTGTGCGGGGACGATCACGCATCGGATCGGCGGGAAAGAACTTGTGATGCAGACAGGGGACATGCTGCTTTTAAACCAGTACGTCGAACACAGTGTAAAGCGGGCAGAGGCAGGCGATATCGGGATTAATTTTATCGCGCTGCCCGAGTTTTTTGACATTCCGTTCCAGATGCTTAAGGAGCGCAATGTCATTGTGGATTTTCTTGCAGGGACGCTGCGCCAGAGCAATCCCGTTCCGCAGTATCTTCTTTTCGGGCTGAAAGACGAGAAGCCGGTTGTAAACCTGATGGAAAATATGATCCGCTCCATTGTGGGGGGCGTGGAAAAAGAGGACGTTATTAACCAGTATTCCATGGGGCTGGTTTTTTTGTATCTGATCAACCATATGGACAGGCTGACGCATAATTCTTCTCAGAATTACCAGGATGTGGTGATTCAGGCGACATTAAAATATATCGATACGCAGTATAAAGATGCGAATCTGGGACGGATTGCGGCGGATTTTCACCAGTCGCTCCCCGTCTTAAGCAAGATGATCAAAAAGAGCACGGGATTTACCTTTCAGGAGCTTCTGATGCGCAAGCGGTTTCAGAAAGCGGTTCTGTTTCTGATGGAAACCGATCTTCCGGTAGAGGATATTGCCGTCAATATCGGATATGAAAATCTGAGTTATTTTTACCGGCAGTTTAAACAGCGCTACGGCATGACGCCGAACCGGTATCGTACCGCCCACAAGGGCGATGCGTCCATCCGGATCTGAAAATAAGGACAGTCTTCCTGTCAATACAGAACATTACCGTTTCCACACATCTGCCGTATGATTTTCGTGAAAGCAGGAGGCAATGGGCCAAAGGAGGAAGGAAATGGCAGTATATTATCTGGCTGTGGACATCGGCGCGTCAAGCGGCCGTCACATGCTGGGGCATCTTGAAAACGGAAAGCTCATTCTGGAGGAAATCTACCGTTTTGAGAACGGGATGCAGAGGCGGGACGGAAAGCTGTTGTGGGATACGGGCCGTCTTTTTGCCGGGATAAAGAACGGTATGAAAAAGTGTAAAGAAGCGGGAAAGATTCCGGTGAGCATGTCGGTTGACACCTGGGCGGTGGACTACGTGCTGCTGGATGAAGATGACGCGGTGCTGGGCGATACCTTCGGATACCGGGACAGCCGTACGGCGGGAATGGACAGCGAGGTATACCGCCTGATTCCGGAGCGGGAGCTGTACGCGCGGACAGGGATCCAGAAGCAGGGCTTTAACACGATCTACCAGCTTATGGCCGTAAAGCAGCGGTCGCCCGGGATACTGGAAAAGGCGCGGACGTTTCTGATGCTGCCCGATTATTTTCAGTTTCTGCTGACCGGAAATAAGATGAGCGAGTATACCAACGCGACCTCGACGCAGCTTGTGATTCCTGAAAGTAAGCAGTGGGATAAGGAGCTGATCGGGCTTCTTGGCTATCCGCAGGAGATCTTTCTGCCGCTTTCGACGCCGGGGACAGAGGTGGGCAGCTTAAAGGAAGAGATACGGGCGGAGGTCGGATTTTCCTGCAGGGTCGTGCTGTGCGCAAGCCACGATACGGCGTCGGCGGTGATGGCGGCGCCTCTTGCGAAAGAAGGCGGTGTATACGTAAGCTCGGGCACCTGGTCTCTGATGGGAATCGAGACGGAGAAAGCCATCTGCACGGAGGAGGGCCGGGAGGGGAATTTTACCAACGAAGGCGGATATGAATACCGGTTCCGGTGTCTGAAAAATATTATGGGACTGTGGATGATTCAGTCGGTGCGCCATGAATGCGGCGATCGGTATTCGTTTGCGCAGCTCTGTGAGATGGCGGAGGAAAACAGGGCGTTTCCGTCCCGCGTCGACGTAAATGACGATGTGTTTTTAGCGCCGGAAAACATGACGGAGGCGATCCGCGGATACTGCGGCAGGAGCGGACAGAAAGTGCCGCGGACGGCGGGAGAAATCGCGGCAGTCATCTATTTAAGCCTTGCGGAATGCTACGGCAGGACGGTCAGGGAACTGGAGCTGATTACGGGAAAATGTTATGACAGCATTCATATTATCGGCGGAGGGGCAAACGCTGCCTGTTTAAACCGCCTTACGGCGAAAGAATCGGGGAAAACGGTGTACGCAGGCCCTAATGAGGCTTCGGCCGTGGGGAATCTTCTGGCGCAGATGATAGGGGATAAGGTGTTTGGCAGTCTTGACGAGGCGAGAAACTGTGTGGCCCGTTCCTTTGCGGTGGAAGCATATGAGCCGGAATAAGATGGAAGGCATAAAGAAAATTTCGGAAAGGAGATTGAGATGACGACGGAACAACGATTTGAGGCGGCGAGGGAGCTGTACGCAGGACTTGGCGTGGACGCGGCGGGTGCGGTCGAAACATTGAAAAAGATAAAAATA
>CANDFU010000225.1 GCA_947384095.1 uncultured Roseburia sp.
ATCTCTGCTGTGTGTGTTTGAGCCGTTTTATAAAAAACATAAGGAAGTGCTTTTATATCTTTTTTTCGGAGGGGTGACGTTTGTCATCAGTGTTGCCTCCTATGCGTTTTTTAACCAGGCGATGAGGATGAATGAACTGATTGCCAATGTATTTTCGTGGGTGCTGGCCGTCCTGGCGGCATATCTTACAAACCGGACGTGGGTGTTTGAGAAGACGAGCAAGACCGCGGCCGGGGTGGCGAAAGAAGTACTGTTATTTATGTCGGGACGGGTGGCGACCCTCGCGGTGGAGGAGGGGATTCTGCTGACGTTTATCACGTGGCTTGGCTTTGACAGCATGACAGTCAAGGTGGCCGCTCAGATTGTGGTGATCCTGTTGAATTATGTGATCAGTAAATTATTTGTTTTTAAGGGGGAAGCTTAAAATGATGAATCTGAAGCGCTGGACAGAAAATCATTAAACGTAAAACCGCATCTGTAAAATCTTTTTCCAATTATCTGGAAGGTGAAGAGCTGATCACCGAAAATCCATTTCATAAAATCAAGGTAAAATTTAAGGAGGCAGTCTTTTTCCCGCGCATAATCCCGCGCGAAGAAACTGAGCGGCTTTCCGGCTGCCTGCAGGCCGTTTTGGACCGGATTATTACAGGGAAAATGAAGAGGCGGCCGGAGAGTCTTCTTTTGCGGCGCATCCAGACTAAAGAGGGGCGGATATAAATTAAGATGAAGACCGGCAGCGAATAAAAGGCGCCGGGCACGCCCCCGTCCCGGGATTATCCGGTAAAAAGTAGAGAATTTGCAAGATTTACGCGTCAATATACGAGGAAACAGGAAAACTCTCATGTTATAATGTACATATTAACGAAAACAGGTGAAATCATGGCCATGATTGTTGTTTAATATGTAAAATGAGGAGGTCCATAATATGGAAGAAAAAACGGCAAAGTGTTCCAATCAGGAGTGGCTGGATCAGGTGTATGACAAACTGCTGGTCAAAATGAAGGCAGAGTGTGAGCGGGTCGGCAGTAATATTCCTTACACTACCGGCGAGGACGGAAAGTACCACGATATCACGGAAACGCCCTGGGGAAAAACGCCTGACGGCGGCACCCATGTCAGTTTCTGGACCAACGGGTTCTGGCCGGGGATGCTGTGGCAGATGTATGAGGCGACCGGGGACGAGGCGTACAAGACCGCCGCAGTGGGCGTGGAAGAGCGGCTGGAGGAAGTGCTGAAAGATTCGGAGTCGGTAGGGCATGATCTGGGATTTCTGTTTCTGCAGTCTTCCGTCGCCAACTACCGCAAAACCGGAAATGCGCAGGCAAGGCAGCGTGGACTTGTGGCGGCATGCGAGCTGGCGTCCCGCTATAATCTTGACGGCAGGTTCATCCGTGCATGGCCGGGGCCGCGCCACAACCGGATGTCTGAGATGATGGGCGGCGGCGATATCCGGGGCTGGATGATCATCGACTGTATGATGAACCTGCCGCTGCTGTACTGGGCATCCAGGGAGCTGGATGATCCGCGTTTTACAAAGATTGCCGTAAATCATGCCAGAACTGCCCAGAAGTACATTGTCCGCCCCGACGGGAGCTGTAACCATATCGTGGCCTTCGACCCGGATACGGGGGAGTATCTGACCAATCCCGGCGGCCAGGGGTACAAACAGGGATCGTCCTGGAGCAGGGGCCAGTCCTGGGCAGTGTACGGCTTTGCGCTGAGCTACCGCCATACGGGCGATCAGTCCTTTCTGGATACTGCCAAGCAGTGTGCACATTACTGCATTGCCAACATGGCTGTCAGCGGCTGGCTGCCATTAGTGGACTATCGTCAGCCTGCAGAGCCGCTGAAGTATGACTCCACCGCTGCGATGTGTACTGCCTGCGGCCTGCTGGAGATCGCAGGCCACGTGGACGAGAATGAGGCCCGGTTTTACACCGAGGCGGCCTACCAGATCCTGCGGGCATGCGACGCTAAGTTTGCAAATTGGGATCCGGAGCAGGATTCGATCACCACAGGCGGGACATTTTTCTACCATGACCCGACCGGTGAAAACACCGAAGTGCCCATTATTTATGGAGATTATTTCTTTATCGAGGCGATTCTGCGCCTTAAGGGGAAGTCTCTGTTTGAGTGGTAATTGATATTGATTTGAAGGAATACAAAAAGCATCGGCGATCAGCCGATGCTTTTTGTATTTTTCTTGGCAGGAAATAAATGAATCGAAACAGGAACTATAGTTCGTTTAAAATATACTTATAGTTCCTTGAGAAAAAAATAGAAAAATGTAAAAATAAGTCTGATACTACAAATATTTCAGAAACTGTGGGATGTGAAATGGAATTGACTGGAAACTGGACGAGGAACGGAAGGAAAAAGCAGTGTCATATACAGTTCTCTCTATTTTTGACAGGCGTACTTCTGTTTATATTTTTTTGTCATCCAGTCGATGCAGAAGAAATGCGGGATGACAGGAATACGGTTCTGTTTGTGCTGGACGCGAGCAGCAGTATGAAGGAAAACGATCCCGAACGGCTTGCCATCGACAGTATCGCACAGCTTGTCTATACGCTTCCTACAAATTACAGGGCTGGATTTGTGTCTTACAATTCAGAAATTGTTGCAGACTGCGCTCCGGTGGAGAGCGGACAGCGAAGCCGGATTATGGAGGCGGCGGAGCAGATTGAGTATAAGGGATACAGCAATGCCGGGGCAGGGCTTTTGCTTGCGACAGAGTACTTAAAGTCAGAAGAGGCGGGACGCAGGCATATCGTATTGCTTTCGGACGGCGAGATTCTGATGGATGATGACGCCGGGACGAACGATTCGCGCCGGGCGTATGCAGATGCGGTGGAGGCAGCAGAGAAAGCGGGGATCCGGATTCATGTTATCGGTCTGGGCAGCGGGATGGAAGGGATGGACAATGCCATTTTTGAAGCGGCAGAGCAGACCGGCGGCGGAACATTTTATACGCCGCAGGCGTTTTCGATCCAGAATGCGATTGATTCGATCCTGGATGAGGAGCTGGGGATCCGGCAGTCCACGCTTGCGATTGTGGATACGGACGGTGGGACGGAGAACATTTCGGCAGAGCTGCCGTATGCACATGCAGATAAAGTGAGAATCCTTCTTACAAGTACGGCGCCGATACAGAATCTCAGTACCCATTTTCAGGCGGAGAGCGCAAATCAGGTGAATGGCGAAAGGTATTCGCTGATTGAATTAAAGGAGCCGTACGGGACGGAGCTTGCTATTCGTTTTACGGGGACGGCAGACAGTCAGGTACGGATCAACATTGTTCCGGAATACCGGGTTGCGCCAAAGGCAGAAGTGACTTACACAGATGTGGTTCCGGAGGATGAGAATGCGAAAAATTACAGCCGGACAGCGGAAGTTATCTATACATTTTATGATCTGGACAATCGGGATATACAGCTGTGGACAGAGGGCTTTTTTGAACACAGGAAATTTGCAGTCGCAGTAAACGGAGAGCGGGAAGAGATTTCGCTGCACGCCGGGAAACTGACGCTTACGCGCACCGTGGAGGAAACGGGCGGACTAAAGACGGAGATGGACTATTCCGGGCTTCCGGTCAATGTGACAGGAGTGGACTGCGTGGAGATTGAGCTTACGGGTCCGGCGGCGCTGCCCGAGGAAGAGGAGCCGCCGTATGCCCTTGTATTTGCAGGGGCGGGACTGGTTCTGGCGTTTCTTGCGATCGCTTTGTTTCTGGTCTGGCACAGAACCGGGAAAAAGACCGTGCCAGAGCCGCGGGAAGAGAAGCCGGAGCCGGGCAGATACAGTTACGTCGGGAAGCTTAACATCTATATTACGAGGACGCCGTCCGGCTGCGATGTACCGCCGTTGTCTTATAATCTGTTCCGCCTGGCGGAGGGCAGGGTGATTTCGCTTGGGGAAGTGCTCGAGCGCTGCGGCGTGACAGAACGGTTCGCCGGAGCGGAGACGATTTATTTTAAGCCAGGGGCGGACCGGTGTCTTATCCTTACGAACAATTCCGACGGTACCGTCATGAAAAACAGAGAGATTCTTATGAAAAAGAAAAGCTATCTTCTGGCACCGGAGGAAAAAGTAGATATCACGTTTGAGTGAGCAT
>CANDFU010000226.1 GCA_947384095.1 uncultured Roseburia sp.
GATGACGAGAGGTGACTGGAGTTCAGACGTGTGCTCTTCCGATCTTTCTTTTTCAATCCCCATTTCCGTAAGGCACCGGTACATGCACTCCGCCTCCGAGATATCCTCACCTCTTCCCTGCCCGCCCGAGAGAACGCACATGGCGTCCGGATACCTGACGAGATATGCATGGGCAGCGTTTATGCGCTCCCACAAAACCGTACTCGGCTTTGTTCCTTTCACACTGCAGCCAAGCACAACCGCCGTCGTCCCCTCCGGCGGCCGATGAAGCGCGGCGCGCACGATCAGAAATGTCTCTGCCGCTGCCGTAAGCACGATTGCAATGGCAAAAAAAGCCGCCGCAAAAAGAACAGCCTTTCCGCCACGGCTTTTCCACAATGCAATCAGCCAGACATGGATCCTCTTCTGCCAGATCCCATAGCAGATCAGAAGGCCCGACAGACACATCCCCGTCACATTTCCCAGATTTATAATTCCTCTTGCCACAAACGGCACCGCAAACCACAGAAAAAAAACGGCCCCGATCGCGGCAGTCACCGACTGTATCCTGCCCATATGCCTGCCTCCTGTCTCATCCATTGTATTTGTCAACTCTCCTCAGAAACGATTACCGGCCGCCATATAGAAAGGGGCCGGTAATCCTGGCGCAGACCTATGAAAGCGTCAGTCTGCAGTTATTTCGCATATTAAGAGGACACTCGTACTGTGCCTTGCCAATGTAGGAAAGCGGGCATCTCCTGCAGTCCCCCTTTGTGAAATCAGACGGCACCTCAAATTCCAGCGAAGCCATCTTTACCCCTTTTTCCTCTTCTTCCCTGCGGATATTGTTCCAGCCAAGCACCTGATTACATCCCTGGCACTTCGGAGCCTTCACCGTTACCGTCCGTCTGCAGGTCGGACACACATAATATCCATTTCCCGAATCATCCGTCATCTCCACAACTTCTGCGGGAAACTGCTTGATCAGTTCCGCCCTCACATCATCATGCAACATAACGCAATTCTTCTCCTTTCAGATTCATCAGATCTCGAACCGATCCATCAGCTGTACCATCGTCTCCACCTGCGCCTTCTGCTCCTCGCTGACGGCAGCCGTCTCCTGGGAAGTGGCGGAATTGTTGTCAACCACGGCGGATACCTTGGAAATGCTCTCATTAATCTGATGCATATGCGATGCATCCTCCTCCAGCATCTCCACAATCTGGCCCATTTTGTCCGTCGCCGCTTTTGCAGAATCCAGGACCTCGTTCATATTGGCAGCCGTCTCATCCGCAATGGCAATCCCTTTCTCAACAGCCTGGATCGTCGTCTCAATGAGCTTCGTTGTTCTTCCGGCTGCTTTCGCCGACTCGTCAGCCAGGTTTTTCACCTGATCCGCCACAACGGCAAATCCTTTCCCGGCCTCCCCGGCTCTCGCAGCCTCAATCGCCGCATTCAACGACAGGAGATTGGTCTGTGACGCGATATCCTCAATGGCACCGATAATCGTACCGATCTGTTCGGAACATTTGCTGATCTCACCGATCGCTTCTTTCAGCTCCTGCATTTTCTGATTGCCAATCGCAAGCGTGCTTCCCGCACTGGCCGCAAGACGGACGGACTCTTCCGCCTCTACGGCATTCTTTTCCATACTCTTTGTCATATCTTCGACCATCACGACAAGATCCGTCACCTGGCCGGCCTGTGTCGTACTTCCCTCCGCAAGATCCTCCGCCGCACACGCAAGCTGCTCGGAACCGCGGTCGATCTGGCCGGAAACATCGCGGATTGTCAGAAGCGTCTCCCGCATTTTTCCGGCAATCTTTAAAAAGGACTCCTTAATCTGGACAAACGCGCCGACATACTGCTTCTGGATATGTATATTGTAATTTCCGTTCCCCATCTGTTCCAGTACTTCAGCGATCTCCTCCACCATGCCCAGCAGATTCTGCTTCATGAATATAATGGCCGTCACCATCGTACCGACTTCACTGTCGTCTTCCTTCAGGTCAAGCCTGGTGTCAAAATTGCCGCCGGCCACCGCCGACATCTCCGCCGATACCTTTTTGATCGGCTGCAGGAGCTCCCTGTCCGAAAACTGGATCGTCTTTACGATCCGCAGGATGACATAGAGAAACGCAGTGATAAACAATGCCTCAAATACAATCTGGATATAATTCAGCACTGCCTGCCGGCTGCTTTTCCGTTTCTGGATATCTTTGATGACAGTATCCGTTTCCTGACTGATTGTAGCGACCGAACTGCCGTATGCTTCACTGAAAACAAGGCTTTCCGCCGTTTTGATATCGCCTTTCTGCACGCAGGCGATCGCTTCCTCCTCCATCGGAACCAGCCCTTCCGATATCGCCGCGATCGCATTTAATCCCGCCCACTCTTCATCCGTGATGTTACACTCCTTAAGCGTCGCGACCGCTTTGTCCCTGTTCTGATCTTCATTCAGTTCTTTCTGGTAACCCTCGTAATATTTCTCATCCCCCGTCACGGCGTAGGACTGTATCTCATAGGTCAGGATCTTAGAGCCGAGCCGGTACTGCTCGAGCGCCATCGTCGCCTTCAGCAGCTCATCTTTTCCTCGCGACAAAACCACACTGCATATCACAAACCCCACAAGCGTGATGACTCCTACCGCCACAGCGATCAGCGCCTGCTTTGTCATCTGCTTAAGCTGATATGCCTGACTGTTTTTCCGTGGTACATTATGCTTTTTTTCCATATGCTTCCTTCTCCTCCATCCGATCTGCTTCCACATTTTCAATATAATTATTATACCCGAGCCGTGGAAGCCGGTCAAGTTCTCCCTTTTTTATCCATATGTTTTTTTACCCGTACCGGTCGGATTGACGTGCACCATAATATGTTTCACTTTTGGAAAATGTTGTTCAATGCTGTCATGCACCCTTTCCGCAATCGCATGTGTTTCTTCCAGCGTTTTTGTGCCGTCCGCACAGATTTCCAGATCCACATAGATTTTATTCCCGAATACACGTGTCTGCAGAAGGTCAATTCCCAGTACCCCGGCGTGCGACAACGCGCACTCCCTCAGTTCTTCCTCCACCGCATCGTCACAGGCCTTGTCAACCATCTTGTCGATCGCATCCTTAAAAATCTCATATGCCGCCTTTACGATGAAAAGACAGATGACAATGCTCGCAGCCGGATCCATGACCGGATATCCCATTCTCGCACCCATGATACCGACGAGCGCGCCGACCGAAGAGAGCGCGTCCGACCGGTGATGCCATGCATCCGCCATCAGCGCGCCGGAATCAATTTTTTTTGCATATCCCCTTGTATACCAGAACATTGCTTCTTTCGTCACAATCGAGCCAATGGCCGCAGCCAGCGCCAAAAGTCCCGGAACGACAGGAGTATCGTACCTTCCCCGGACGATCGTCCCTAGCGCGGAAGAACCTATGCCAAGGCCGGTAACACACAAAAGCGTCGCAAGGACAATCGCAGCCACACACTCCATCCTCTCGTGCCCGTACGGATGCTCTTTGTCTGACTTTTTTCCGGCAATCCGGATACCGGCGATGACAATAAACGTGCTGAAGACGTCCGACGCCGAATGGACTGCATCGCTTAACATTGCGCCGGAATGGGCGATCAGACCAGCGGCGAGCTTAAACGCAGACAACAGCAGATTGACGACGATCGTGACAAAAGATACTTTCATCGCTGTTTTTTCAAATGAATGTTCCATAAACCGTTTCCTCCTCACATCAGAGCTGATACCTCTATAGCGCCTGCTGAATTGTGGGAGCCGTCCTGCCGGACGATTCACATAAGCGGTTTTTTTATCCTACGGATATCCATTCCCAATGATAAAAAAACACCCACGTCCCAGTAATACTATTACTGTCCCGCAGATGGAAATCCACTGTCGCTTCCGCGACCCGGCTACACAGGTATTCCCCGGCCTGTTCAGTTTTTATAATACAATCTAAAACCGCAGTGCAAAGAGTTTTAAATATTATAACATAATTATATGGCGTCCGCAATCGAAATATGCCGACAGCGGATCCCCTTCCCATTTAAAAAACGGCAGCCGGATGCGTATTACGGAAAAGCGAGATACCCGACT
>CANDFU010000227.1 GCA_947384095.1 uncultured Roseburia sp.
CAACACTATAACCTACACTCTTTCCCTACACGACGCTCTTCCGATCTGATGCGGACATACTCGATTATGAGATTTCAGATGAGGATACGCTGCTGGAAGGCGAAATCTTTACCGACGAGGGCGGGGAAGATCTGGCTGTGACAGGGGGGACGGAGACCGCCGACAATATGAGCGGGGCAGAAAGTGCGGGAGAGGGGCAGACGGCGGATGCGGACGCCGGAACGGACGCACAGGTGGCGGATGCGGACGCCGGGGCGGATCTGGCGGATGCAGACGGAGTCGTGGATGTGGATAACCCGGGCGAAGCGGTGCTTACAAGCACGACGATCGCAAATCTCGACTATGCGGCGGAGATGAAATTAAACCGCGAGCAGATCCGGTCCAAAAACAAGGAGGCCCTCCTCGAAATTGTCAACAACGCATCCATTGCGGAAAATTTAAAGCAGGACGCCGTAAACAAGATGATCGCCATGACGGATATCGCGGAGCGTGAAGCGGCGGCAGAAATGCTGCTGGAGGCAAAAGGATTCACGGATGTTGTGGTGAGTATTACCGATGACAACTGTGACGTCGTCCTGAATATGGGGGAGGTCACGGATGCAAAACGGGCGCAGGTTGAGGATATCGTAAAGCGCAAGACAAACGTTTCCGCGGAGAATATTATTATCACGCCGATTGTGGTAAATCAGGCGGAAACGGGGGAAGAGTGACAGACGCCAGAGGGCGTCTGTTTTTTTCGTTCATAGGAAAGCCCTCAGGGCGGGATCGCACTGCAGATTTCCGGGCCGGCGTCAGGTTGACGGATGCCCGCGGAAAATATAGAATAGAGATGTCCTGCCAAAGAAGGGGAAAAAATGTAGTGTTGATGATGATCCTGATATCCTCCATGGCAGGCATTTTATCCGTATCTGGGATTCGGATTCCCTTGAAGTATGGCGTGACAATGCAGTCCTATACGTCGATGGCAGCCGGGAAACCGGGGCTTACCCGATACAGAATTTTACCGGGCGCTTTCGGGAAAAAGTATTCTGTTCCAGTATGCGTGATATTTTGGAAAGTGAAGAATAACCGGCCGGGAAAAGAGAAAAGAAACGGAGGAGTAATCGTGAACCGGATTTTGCTGATCGATGATGACAGGGAACTATGCGCACTGATCCGGAAAAGTGTGTTACGGGAAAATGTAGAAGCTGACTGTTGTTTTTCGGGAAAAGAGGGGATTATAAAACTTGACGCAAATGAATATCACCTTGTCGTCCTGGATGTCATGATGCCGGAGTCTGACGGATTTGGGGTTTTAGAAAAAATCAGAGAGAAACATCATCTTCCGGTGCTTATGCTCACGGCAAAAGATGACTGTGCATCCAAAGTCCGCGGACTGCGGGCCGGAGCGGACGATTATCTGACAAAACCTTTTGAAATGGACGAGCTGATAGCCCGCATTCTTTCCCTTATACGGCGTTATACCCGTTTTAACCAGTCGGAGGAAATGCCGGGAAAGATTGAATTTGACGGCCTTGTAATCGACACGGATAACCGTTCTGTCACATCCGTGAACGGAGTCTGGGAAATGCCGCCGAAGGAATTTGACGTACTTCTGTTCTGCGCGAGGCATCAGGGAAAGATTCTGACGAAACAGCAGATATACGAAGAGGTGTGGAAAGAGCCATATGTCTATGACGATAGCAATATCATGGCGATTATCAGCCGTGTACGAAAAAAGATCGAAGAAAATCCCGGTAATCCGAAATATATCCAGACGGTAAAGGGAATCGGTTATCGATTCAGCAGGGAGGTCTGATCTGATGGATGGTTTGTGTCTCTTTTCTGCAGCGGTTGCTTTGCTGGCGGTAGTGTATTCCGCAGTCACTGTCCGCAGGGTAAAAAAACAGATATCGGATATGCTTGACGCGCTTGCCGATGTAAAAAGCGGAAACGGGAACAGGCGCATTTTAGCGGAACCGCATGAAATCGCTGCTCCTCTGGCATACGAAATCAACGATGTGATCCGCTCCTATGAGCAGAAGCTTTCTGTGTTCCGACAGACACAGGAAGCGGATAAGCGGCTGATGACGAGTCTTTCCCATGATGTCAGAACCCCCCTTACGACTCTGATCGGTTACCTGGATGCCGTTCAGAAAGGCGTTGTCACGGGCAGCGAACGTGACAATTATATTGAAACGGCACGCCGGAAGGCGCACGGCCTCAAAGATTACATTGAGGTGCTTTTTGACTGGTTCAGGCTCAATTCAGACGAATTTGCCCTGCAGACTGATGTGGTTGAGGCGGCGGAACTGACAAGGAAATTATTGATTGACTGGATACCGGTTTTTGAAGACAAACAGATCGGATACGACGTTTCAATCCCGGACCAGCCTTTTTGGGCAAGACTTGACCCGGACGGATATGTCCGGGTACTGAATAACCTGATACAAAATGTCCTTGCGCACAGCCGCGCGGATAAAATAGGAGTTTCCCTGTACGAGTCTGAAGGCAATATAAACATACGGCTGGCAGATAATGGCATCGGTATAAAAGCCGAAGACCTGAGGCATATCTTTGAGCGGCTGTATAAGTGCGATAAGGGGCGTTCGGGAAAGGGCAGCGGCCTTGGATTATCCATTGCGTATCAGCTCATGGAAAAAATGAACGGAAACATAGTGGCGGAGAGCGAACCGGGACAGGGCGCCGCATTTACCCTCATTTTTCCTCTTGCAAAGGAAACCTTCATACGCCGCTGATACGGCGCACGGAGCCCGCAGCAGAAGAGCGGACTCCTGGTGGTAAACGTTTGAGAACTTTCATGGGAAATGCAAGGTTTATGCAAGGTTTGTGCAAGGTTTATGCAAGACCGGCGTGATAAAATAGCTGATATGAAAGGAGGTATTTCAGATGGATGATTATCTTATTGAAACCAGAAATCTGACCAGATCGTACGGCATGGGAAATAGTGTGGATAATGTAAATATCCATGTCCGGAAAGGACGGATATACGGGCTGCTCGGAAAGAACGGCGCGGGAAAAACGACGATCCTGAAAATGATGCTGGGTCTCACACGGCCGACGGCCGGGGAAATTTTTTTATGGGGAAAGCCTTTGCGTGGAAACGAGAGAAAAATTCTTCCGCGGATCGGGAGTCTGATTGAAGCTCCCGGTTTTTATCCGAATCTGACAGCGACGGAGAATCTGTGCATTTTTGCTGCTCTGCGCGGAGTGCCGGGGCCCGATGCAATAAAAGAGGCTCTGGAGTTTGTGTGTCTGCCCTATAAGGACAGAAAATTGTTTTCTCAATATTCACTTGGCATGAAGCAGCGTCTGGCGATTGCACTTGCAATCATGCACGACCCGGAACTGTTGATATTGGATGAACCTGTGAACGGGCTTGACCCTGTCGGAATTGCAGATATCCGCTCTTTTATCCGGCGCCTGTGTGATGAAAAGGGGAAAACAATTCTTATTTCCAGCCACATACTGTCTGAAATATCGTTGCTTGCCGACGAGATCGGTATTATCGACAAAGGCGTTCTGCTGGAAGAAGGAAGCCTTGCCGGGCTGAAACAAAAAAGCGGTAAATATGTCCGTTTTACAATATCGGATACGGCCCAGGCGGCGCGGATTCTGGAGCTTTCCTTTGGCGAAGACCGGTTTTTAATACAGGATGACCACAATTTCCTTCTGTATAATCCGGACATATCGGTGACAAATATAGTCAGTGCATTCATTGAAAACGGGCTGGAGGTTTCTGAAGCACATACCTGTGGAGAGAGCCTTGAAGAGCATTTTACACGGATAACCGGAGGTGAGAGGATTGTATAGATTGCTGCGATGTGAGTATATAAAACTGAAACGGTCAAAATTTCTTCTGATTGGATTTGCTGGTACGCTTGTTGTTCCGTTTTTTGTCATTGTAAAAGCTGTCACAAATTGTATTTCAGTTCCCGGGACAACTATGAGTTTATTTTCCCTTTATGATGATGCGTTTCTGTTTCTGATGCTTTTATTTGCCCCGATGGTATTGACCATTCTGCATGCATGGGTAATCAGCCGGGAATATACGGACGGAACATTGAAGAACATTCTTGTTATC
>CANDFU010000228.1 GCA_947384095.1 uncultured Roseburia sp.
AATTTTATGAAAAAAACAGTTTTGAAGCTGGTCAGTCTGGTATTGGCGGCGGCATTTCTTGCGGGAGCCTGCCTTGCCGTCCCGGTCGTGTCGTCTGCGGCGGAACCGGATAAGATGGAAGTGCATTTTCTGGATGTGGGACAGGGAGATTCCACATTGATTGTCTGCGGCGGGCATGCCATGCTGATCGATGCCGGCGATGATTCCAGAGGGACGCAGATTCAGAACTATCTGCAGAAGCAGAAAATCGAAAAACTGGATTATCTCGTGCTGACGCATCCGGATGCGGACCATATTGGCGGCGCGCCCGTGATCATCGGCAAGTTTGAGATCGACAGGGTTTTTGTATCCAATTATGAAAAAGATAATAAAACATACCGGAAGCTGATACAGGCGCTTGACGAAAAGCGGCTCAAATATACGACGCCCCAGGTTGGAGCGCGTTATACGCTTGGAACTGCGGTCATTACCATTCTTTCGCCGGGGAAAGAATATGATAATCCCAACGATGCCTCGATCGCGCTGCTTGTGGAGAATGGCAGTCATGGTTTTCTTTTCACGGGCGATGCGGGGGAAGAGGCCGAGCAGGATATGCTGGAAAGCGGCCTGCGGCTGTCCGCGGATGTTTATCAGGCAGGACATCATGGCAGTAAAACTTCCACGTCAGAGGCTTTTCTGGAAGCGGTAAGTCCCGCTTATGCCGTCATCAGCTGCGAGGAGGGCAATGAATACGGGCACCCCCATGCGCAGACGCTGAATGCGCTCCGGGCAGGCGGTGTCAGCGTATACAGGACTGACGAGGCGGGCACGGTCATCGCATCCTCCGACGGGAAGGAGCTTTCCTTCAACGTTCCGGCATCTGAAACCTGGAAGGCGGGTGAGCCGACGCAGGCGGCGGTGGAGGAGCTGACCTATGTCCTGAATACGAAGACGAAGAAGTTCCACAGGCCGACCTGTAATTCTCTGCCCACGGTGAACCGGAGGGATACGTCAGAGAGCCGGGAGAATGTAATCGCACAGGGATATGAGCCCTGTAAGAGATGCAATCCGTAAGGAGAAGGAAACCGGAGGAAGAAAGATATCCGGACGAAAGCCGGATAAAGAAACGCCGGCGGAGAAAAACTGTAATTCCGTATTGTCAAAATTTTGTCAATGTGGTATGATGACACCGTATTGTATCTCGTTTAAGAGAATAATAACAGGAGGAAACGTACCATGAAAAATGAAAAAAACTATGAACTGGTGCTGACGGCACTGTTCACCGCCATTATTGTGATAATGGCATTCACACCCCTGGGATATATCCCGCTTATTGTCATCAATGCGACGATTATTCATATCCCTGTCATCCTGGGAGCGCTATTTCTCGGACCGAAGAAAGGTGCATTTTTGGGATTCGTATTTGGTTTCACAAGTTTTATCAACAACACATTTAATCCGGTTACCCCGTCGGCTTTTGTATTTTCACCGGTGCTTGCGGCGAATGTCGTGGGCATTTCCGGTATTTTCAAGAGCCTTTATATCTGCTTTGTTCCAAGGATTCTGGCAGGCGTCGTTCCATACTATGTCTATCGGCTGATCCACAGACTGCTAAAGGGAGGACAGAGGGCATGGCGCATCGTGATTAACCTTGCGGCATCTCTGATTCTGCTGTTTTCCTTATACGCCCTGTTGAACCGTCTGCTACAGGGAAAAGTAAACGGCGGACTCAGCACGACGATCAGTCTGATATCGGGGATTGCGGCGGGCATTCTTTTATTTGCCGCGCTGTCTTTTGCAGGATATAAAAAGGGTTCTACCAATATTGCGCTTGCTTATGCGGGACTGTCGGGCGCATTCACCAATACGTTGTTTGTTATGAGCGGCATTTTTATTCTGTATAAGGATGCCTATGCACAGGCTCTCGGCATCGCCGGGGAGGCGGTATTTAACACGATCATGGGTATTATCAGCTTTAACGGCGTCGTTGAAGCCGTTGTTGCCGCTATTATCGTGGGAGGCGTGGGGCTTGCGCTGATGAAAATAAAGCCCATAAAGGGGCAGTAAAGGAAACGGAAGTGTTACAGGAAAGGAGTACGGGGAAATGATACTGGCAGTGGATATCGGCAATACGAACATTGTGATTGGCTGCATTGAACAGGAAAAGATTTATTTTGTGGAGAGGACTTCGACGAATATCGCGAAGACAGAGCTTGAATATGTGGTGGAATTCAAGATTCTTCTGGAGCTGTATCGGATCGATATCAAAGAAATCACGGGCTGCATCATTTCTTCCGTCGTGCCTCCGCTCAACAATATTGTCCGGTCGGCCATCGAAAAGCTTCTGCATATCGCGCCGCTTTTCGTGGGACCGGGCGTGAAAAACGGACTGAATATTCTGATGGATAATCCCGCCCAGGTGGGCTCCGATCTGATCGTCAACGCGGTGGCCGGATTACAGTATTACGGCGCGCCCCTGATTCTGATCGATATGGGGACCGCTACGACAATCAGTGTGGTGGATGCGAAGCGAAATTATGTCGGCGGCATGATTCTGCCGGGAGTAAAGGTATCTCTGGATTCTCTTGTCAACCGGACTTCCCAGCTTCCCAAAATCAGTCTGGAAGCGCCAAAGAAGGTAATCGGCAGAAATACCATCGATTGTATGAAGAGCGGTATCGTTATGGGGCAGGCATCCTGTCTGGATGGTATGATTGAGCGAATCTTTGAGGAACTGGGATATGAGGCTGCAGTCGTAGCCACCGGAGGTCTTGCGGGATGTATCGTTCCTCATTGTAAGAAAAAAATTATTCATGACAACGAACTCACGTTAAAGGGACTCGGCCTGATTTATCAGAAAAACGCGGAGTAACAGATTGGGGAAGAAGGGAAAAGGTTGAAAGAAAAGCATTTTCAACTACTGAATTTGAGTGTCTGCTAAAGCAGACAGATGGGAGTAAAGATGTTAAAGGGAAAACATATCGTACTCGGCGTGACGGGCAGCATCGCAGCCTATAAGACAGCAATGCTCGCAAGCATGTTAAAGAAGCGGGGCGCGGATATTACCGTGATCATGACGCAGAATGCGACAAATTTTATGAATCCGATTACGTTTGAAAGTCTGACGGGGAATAAATGCCTGATTGATACGTTTGACCGGAATTTTCAATTCAATGTGGAGCATGTGGCTCTGGCAAAGCTGGCGGATGTGGTGATGATTGCGCCGGCTTCCGCCAATGTGATCGCCAAAGTGGCCCATGGCATTGCGGACGATATGCTGACAACGACACTGCTTGCCTGTCAGTGCCCCAAAATCTTCGCGCCGGCCATGAATACGAGGATGTATCAGAATCCTGTCGTACAGGACAATATGAAGCTGCTTTCGCATTACGGCATGGAAGTAATCACACCGGCATCCGGCTATCTGGCCTGCGGCGATACGGGAGAAGGAAAGATGCCGGAGCCGGAGCTTCTGTTTGAATATATCGTCAGAGCCCTGTATCCGAAAGACATGCAGGGGATCAGCGTATTGGTAACGGCCGGAGCCACACGGGAGAAAATTGACCCGGTGCGTTATATCACAAATCATTCCACCGGGAAAATGGGATATGCCATCGCGCGGGCAGCGATGCTGCGCGGCGCAAAGGTCACGCTGGTGAGCGGAAAGACAGAGCTTGAGCCGCCGATGGGAGTTCACGTCATCGATGTCGAATCCGCGGCGGACATGGCAGAGGCGGTAAAGGCTCACGCCAAAACGCAGGATATGATTATCAAGGCCGCCGCAGTGGCGGATTACCGTCCAAAGCATGCGGCGGACGAGAAGGTAAAGAAAAAAGACGACGAGATGTCATTGGAGCTGGAACGAACCGAGGATATTCTCGGCTATCTTGGCAGCCATAAGATGCCGGGGCAGTTCTTATGCGGTTTTTCTATGGAAACGGAGCATATGCTGGAGAATTCAAGAAAGAAGCTGGAGAAAAAGAATCTGGATCTGATCGTTGCCAACAATCTGAAACAGGAGGGAGCGGGCTTCGGGACGGATACGAATATCGTTACGCTGATTTCCGAAGAGGATACCGTACAGCTTCCGCTTATGAGCAAGGA
>CANDFU010000229.1 GCA_947384095.1 uncultured Roseburia sp.
TACCACGGTAAACGGCATATTAAAACACACAAGGCACTGCAGGATATTCTTCATGGAAGGCAGGATTGCCTGATATGCAGCGAGCACCGTCTCTTCCGGCATGAAATTATAATAAACCGGATATACAAGATAGTAGTTTGAAACAATGCTGAATAGTCCCATAACGACCGCGCCGAGCAGCGCCCCGCACATGGCACTCTTTCTGCTCTTTTTTCGCTTGTAGATAAATCCGGCCGGCAGCACAAATGCGGCGCCCAGAATAAAATTGGAAAGCTCTCCGACTCCCCCCGTGGATGTAATAAACAGATGCAATATATTTTTTATCAGACATACCAGCACCCCGCATGCCGGCCCCATGGCAAAGGCCCCGATCAAAGCCGGCAGCTCCGATAAATCCATCTTGATAAACCCCGGCATAAACGGTACCGAAAAATCCAGAAACATCAGAATAAAAGCGACCGCTGACAGCATTGCCGTCATCGTCAGATAGCGCACGTTGATACCCGGCGCACTCTTAGCCTCCCGGCCCATAATTGTTTTGTTTGTGTCCATTGACTCGTCTCCTTTTCTGTTTATAAGGAATTCGCGAGAGAACCGCCACACCTTATGTACAAAACCGCTTCGGCTATCTTCCCTGTGCGCAGCTGCAAAGTCTTTCCTCATGAAATAAAAAAAACCGGATACTTTACGATCCGGGGGTGGGATTTTCGCACAGCAGACACCGCTCCATACGGTCTATACGGTCATGTCCTTGCATGCTTTCTTCTCTCATCCAGACTATACTGTCGGTTCCGGATTCACACCGGATCAGCTGCGATTCGCAGGTCACGGACTGTCCGGCAGCTCCACAGGACTGCGATGTTCTCCATGTATACGGAATACAAAATGCCCTGCGTTGGCTTCTTGCCTCTGCCGGAATCACCGTCGGTCGGGAATCTATGCCGCCGGTCACGACGCATATCACCCTGCCCCGAAGAATTCCTTGATTTATTTTACAGGAGCTATTATAACTCTTTTTTATCTGTTATACAAGAGTTTTTTCCTCCTGCGCGGTCCCTGACGCATTTTTCCACCAGGATCGTCCCCGGAAGCAATGATCGAGCAGACAATAGAGCCCGTAGCCGATCCACCCCCCGACAGTATTCATGATAAAATCGTCAATGTCGGCGGAACGGCCGATAAAATACTGCATTGTCTCGATACAAAGGACGAACAGACCAATCAGGCATACCGTCCTTCGCCATCTCCGCAGAATCGAAAAAACAGCCGGCAGAAACATCCCCAGTGGAACAAACATCATGATATTCATCAGGAGCTGCCCGGCCATTTTCGAAACTCCCATCTCATATGGTTCTGCGATCCAGACAAACGGCTTCAGATTCAGGAAACGGTATTCCGCCGGAAAATGTTCCGGTATCCCGCCCCAGAAAATTGTCAGATATACAATGCTCCAGATAACGCCACACAACGTGTAAATGGTGAGATGACGGATAAGCGGGCGCTTTCTGCCCTGTTTCCTTCCGTACAGAAGGACCGGCAGATAACAGATCAGAGAGACGGCCGCCACCACTGGAAACGCATAGATAAGATAACCAAGAAACATCTTTTTTCCTCCATTGTTTTTAGACAATGATAAAAAATCCTGTGATTCCTTTCAAGAAGTTTCTGTTTAAGGTTTTCTTATAAAATTCTTAACCCCGTTTACACCTCGTTCGTCTCAGCCAGATTCCCCAGTTTCTTTTTCACACTGTCCGCCGTGCCAAGAATCAGATCTGCCGACGCCGCTATCTCCTCAGTCGCCGCCGCAAGATTTTCAATCCTGCCGTTGATCTCCGAAACCGTCGTCATCAGCTGCCTGGTATCATTTAAAATATTCCCGATGGATTCCTGTATCTTATCCTGGCTCTGATTACTTTTTGTCGCCGTATCCCGGGAGTTCGTCGCCAGGTGATTGATCTCGCCGGCAACAACGGCAAAGCCACGCCCTGCCTCCCCCGCTCTCGCAGCCTCAATACTTGCATTCAGGGCAAGCAGATTCGTCTGCGAGGCAATCGAAACCACTTCCTCATTATTCTGGCCAAGCTCCGCAAGCAGTGCATTTATCTCCCCCATTGCATTGCTCAACACATTGCAAAATTCGGATACCTGGTGCATATCGTTCGAAATACCCGAACTCTCCTGTGCATTTCCGGCATTTCCGCCTGCCATGTTATCGACCGCCTCATAGAGATCCACAAACTCCTGATTGATCTCGTTCACTGTCTTAATAATCATCTCTTCGCGCTGTTTTGTCTCATCCTTTTCCGCCCGTATTTCTTCCGCAAGCGCAACCTGCTGTTCACGCTCGATCTCCACCTGATGTTTTGTGTAATAAATACAATTTTCTTTCTTATTAAATCCATTGTGAATCGCCACAGCCATATCGGCGCAGCTGTTATAGCCACAGCAGGCACAGTTGATATGCTGTTCCTCCCATGTGTTTTTGTCCATGCTGCGGTAAATTTCCTTAAGCTGGGGCTCTGTCGGAACTTTATAGCTGCATGTCGCCGACAGGTCCGTATATGTACGCAGATAATCCTTTAAATTCAACCTGGAAAACTGTCTGTTCAGTCTTCTTAACCGCTGTTTCGGTGAAATATGCTTCGACCAGGCACTCAGCCTGCCGCTTTTCTTTGACTGCTCCCTGATCTGCAGAAGCTGATACAGCGCCTGGTCCCCCGATGCCAGGTCCGGGTCCGTTGCCGTGCCGCAAAGGCATCCGTCCGCGCAATTAAGCGCATCAATAAACAGATACGGCGTCTTCCCTTTTGCAATCTGCTCCTTGTTTTTCTCCAGGTATTCATACAGATGCTTTTCGCCTTCAACCTGACGGATGAAGACACTCTCGCCCAGAAACCAGTATACATTCTCCTTCAGTCCGCCCGGCGTCGGATAAATCGAGCCGAGACCATATTCGATCTCGTCCGAACAGAAAGGTCCCGAAATATGATGCTTTCTGACATACTGCATAAGATGCTCAAACGTTACATTGTACTGAATCATCCCCCGGTTCTGCGGTTCCTCCATCTCAAGCTTCTTGGCAATACAGGGACTGATAAATGCAAGCGTATCCTTAATCCCCATTTCCCTGCGCGCATAGATGGCGGCGCACATCATCGGGCTCTGCACCGGAAACAATTTCGGAATGAGCTCCGGGGCATAGCGCTCTATGTACCCCACCACCGCGGGGCAGGGCTGTGAGATTCCCCCGAGAAACTGATTCTCATTGATATAGTTCAGATAGCCCCATGTTGTAATGTCAGCTCCGAACGATACGCTGATAATCCGGTTTACTCCGGCTTTTTTCAGCCCGCCCAGTACAGTCTCATATTCTTTCGGATAGTTTGCCTTGAATGCCGGAGCCACCAGCAATGAAATTCGTTCGCCTCTCCCCAGAGCCTCAAAAAAGGCTTCCGTATCGTCGCAAAATTCCCGTGCCTTATGCTCACACACGTCAAAACAGGCTCCACAGCCAATGCAGCGCTCCCCGTCCACATCAATCCGGTTTTTCCCGTCAATCTCATGAGAGATACACGCTCCCATACAGCTACAGGCGCTGATACATTTGTTGCAGCCAATACATTGTTCATTCGTAAAAACAAGTGATTTTTTTTCCACGCTCATCTCATTTCCTCCTGTGTTTCACTACAAAGGCATTAGAAATGCTTCGGCCAAAAAAACTTTTACCCTATTCTATCATAGCATACTCTGACTTGTTTTGACACCCGTTTCGCCTGATTTTTTCATTTTTTTATCCGTTCCCCGACAAAAAAACTACCACATGTGAACAAAGAATCGGACGGATGCACACAAAATGCCGGAAACGGGCACTCTGGCGCTGATGCGGACAGCGCAGCGGGTGCGCAGCCCTGTCTGGAGGATTTGCTTCTTTCATAGTACGCAAAAAAGAATCCGGCCCTGCCGGATTCTCCGCCTGCGGTGGGTCGCTTTTGCGACGCTCTTCTTCTTAGGCGCAGTGCGATCCTCCCCGGAGGG
>CANDFU010000230.1 GCA_947384095.1 uncultured Roseburia sp.
CAAAATTTACATACCGGATGCAGAATATTTTAGACATCAAGATGAAAATGGAAAATCAGGCCAGAATCGCTTACGGGATGGCGAACGCTGCATTGCGCGAAGAACAGGAAAAGCTCCAGGCGATCATGATTCGCAGAGCCGGATATGAACAACAGTCCAGGGAGCTTGTTCAGGGGGCGATTCGTGTACAGGATATTAGGGAGTGCCGGAGGGCCATTGATTTTATGAAGGGCAGACAGCGGATTCAGCTGATGAACGTCCATGCGGCGGAGAAGAATGTGGAATTGACGAGAGAACGGCTCAATCAGGTGATGGTAGAACGGAAAACGCATGAAAAACTGCGGGAGAAGGCATTTGAAGAATTCCGGCAGGAATTGGAGCGGGCCGAAGGCAAAGAAATTGATGAGCTGGTAAGCTACAGTTATCATGAGGATTAGCGTACAGTCACATGGAGGTTATATATGGCAGACGAAAAGGAAGAGGTTTTAGATAAAAAAGCCGCCAGAAAAGCAGAAAAAGAGCGAAAGAAAGCGGAAAAAAAAGCCGCAAAAGAAGCAAAAGCCGCGGCGGAGGCGGAGACGGATGACCTTGAAGAAGAGACTTCGATTGGCGGTAAGATCGTCGTGTTTTTTGTGACGGTGATGATTATTCTGATCTGGCTTGGGATCATCGTTCTGCTGATTAAGTGGGACGTGGGCGGTTTCGGGTCTACCGTGCTGGGACCTGTGCTTAAGAATGTTCCCTATGTCAATCGGATTCTTCCGGATGGTGTGGTGGAGGAGGTGTCCACGGAAGATGCGGCCTATGCTTATGATTCGCTCGAAGATGCCATTGCGAAGATAAAAGAACTGGAGCTTCAGCTTGCAGAGGCGCAGAACGCGTCGTCCACCGATGCGGAACATATCGCCGAGCTTGAGGCGCAGGCGGCTGAGCTGGCACGTTATCGGCAGGAGGAAGCCGCTTTCGAGGCCGAGAAGCAAAAGTTTTACGAGGAGGTTGTGTTTTCTGATTCGGCGCCCGATATAGAAGAATATAAGGCATATTATGAAAGTATTGATCCTGCAAATGCAGAGGTGCTTTACCGCCAGGTGGTGGAGCAGACGACGGAGGATGAAAAGCTTCAGGGATATGTAAATACCTACACTTCCATGAAAGCAAAAGAGGCTGCAGCGATTTTTGATACGATGACAGACAATCTGAACCTTGTCGCGCAGATTCTCCAGAATATGGATACGCAATCCAGAGCGGATATTCTTGGCAAGATGAATTCCGAAAACGCCGCAAGGGTAACGGAAATTCTAAAGCCTTCAGAATATAAATAAAAAGGCAGCACTTTAAAGAAAGGAGGAACAGTGAGTGGGAGCAGCAGATATTGCAAGGGTTGAAAAGCTATTTCCACAGGGACAGACCGCAGCGCCGGGGGGGCTGACGAAAACAAAGGATGCCAGAGACGATTTCTCGCAGCTGATGAACCGGATGGCCGGATGGGCCGGCGGTAAAATGCCCGCACAGAGCCAGACAGCGGATTACGGCAGCCGGCAGCCGGCCGGATCAGTCGACACTTACGACAGATACCAGTACAGGGAGAGCCACATTCGCGAAAAAGAGACTCCGGTCAGGGAAGCGGACGATCAGGTCACGTCGAAGCTGGAAGAGTATGCGGAGGATGTGAAACAGGTTTTAAAGGAAGAGCTCGGCGTATCGGAGGAGCAGATTGAGGAAGCCATGGAGACATTGGGGCTGACATTTTTCGATCTGATGGAACCGGCGAAGCTGGCGGGACTGACTGCAGAGCTGACCGGGATCAGCGAGGTGAGTGAACTCCTCTGCAGTGACGCATTTTTGGCGGTGATGCAGGAGGCAGGGAGCCTGGGCAGGGAGCTTCTGGATGAGCTCGGAATTACGATGGAAGAGCTGAAAGAGCTTCTCGAGGTGCAGAAAGTTTCTTTATCGGAAGACAATGTGCCCGAAGAGGCTTTTGCGACGGAAACAGCAGAGGCAGTTCCGGAACAAGAGAATACGGATCATCCGGAAGAATCAGTGCGCATGGCCGCAGAGGAAATGGGGACTGACAAAAGTGCGGATCATCCGGAGGAGATACTGGAAAAAAATGAATCTGCAGACACAGAGGAGCCTGTGGTACAGGTGAGAGAAGATGTGCCGGAAGACGAGACACAGCAGGACAGTGAAAAAGAGAGCGCATCCGGACAGGAGAGCCGTAATCCGGTGCGGACAGCAGATCACAGCCAGCCGACAGGACAGATCAGTGATGCCGCTTTCGGACAAAATATGGGAGAAGCACTGACCGTGCATAATCCGGATGCGGCGACAGGTATGCCGGATCAGGTCGATGTGACCAGCATTATACGGCAGATTGCAGAGTTTACGAAGGTAAATGCCGGAAATGATGTGACGACGCTTCAGATGCAGCTGAATCCGGAGCACCTTGGAAAATTGTATCTTGAACTGAGTGCGCGGGAAGGAAATGTCTCGGCGCGGATCATGGCGCAGAATGAGACGGTAAAGGAAGCTCTGGAAGCTCAGATCGTGGAACTCAGACAGAATATGAATGAGGCAGGCGTCAAAGTAGAGGCGATTGAAGTGACTGTTGCAAGTCATGAGTTTGAGCGCAACTTAGAGCAAAATGCAGACAGAGACGCGAGACAGGGAGAAGAACAGGAGAAAGCGGCAAAGCGTACCAGAAGAATCCGTCTGGATGATCTGGACGGACTGAGCGGCATGATGTCCGAAGAGGAGAGCCTTGTGGCGCAGATGATGGCTGATCAGGGTAATTCCGTCGATTTTACAGTATAGGGAAAGGAGAGACTTATGGCATTAATTCAACCGATTGACAATGGAAAAGTGGTTGACCTGACTTCGGATGAAGACAAGGCGCCAAAAACAAATGAGCTGGGATATGATCAGTTTTTACAGTTGTTATGCGCGGAGATGCAGTATCAGGATCCGCTGGAACCAACCAGCAATACAGAGTATGTGGCGCAGCTTGCGACATTTTCACAGATGGAAGCGATGCTCAATATGCAGAATACGATTGAGAGCAGCAATGCAAATAATCTGGTCGGCAAGTATGTGATTGTAAAAACGACATCGGCGACCGGAAACACGACGGCGGAGGCAGGGTTTGTCGATTATGTGCAGTATGAAGGCACAAAGCAGTATCTGTATATCAACGGCAACCGGTATTCCATTGACGATGTGTATCAGGTGGCGGATACAGACTATATGGAAGCAGTCACGCTTGCGGAAGCATTTAAGCAGCAGATCGCGAAGCTGCCCTCGGCGGATGATCTGACACTGGCCGATAAAGATGCAGTTGAGAAGATTGCAGCGGTTTATGCGAGCATGACATCCTACCAGCAGTCTTATATCGACAAAGATACGATGGAGAAATTCAGTGCGCTGGTTCAGAAGATGAATGAGCTTGTGGCGGCCGACAAGAAACCGGGGACGGACGGCGAAGACAATACGACAGGCGGTACATCGGGAGCGGAAGGCAGCGGAGAAGGCGATAAGACAGAAGGCGCGTCCGGGACGGAAGAAAACAAATAGCGTAACACATTAAAAATGGCAGGAGATGAGGTTTATGACTAAGATCAGTAACCAGTTTGCTTCGATTGCGCAGGTAACTGACCAGTATCTGAACCAGAAGAGCACGGATGCTGCAAAGTCTCAGGGGTTATCCTTTGAGGAAATCCTAAAACGGAAACAGGATGTTGCCGGAAGCACGGAGTTAAAGTTTTCAAAACATGCCGCAATGCGTCTCGCGGACCGGGAGATCAGCCTTTCCGCTGAACAGAGTGAGCGCCTGGAATCCGGCGTGATTAGGGCGGGCGAGAAAGGAATCAGAGAATCACTTGTTATCGTGGATTCCCTTGCGTTTATCGTGAATGTGCCGAACAGGACGGTTGTGACGGCCATCGATCAAGGCGGAGCAGACCACGCGGTTTTTACTAATATTGACGGTGCTGTGATCATGTAGCCGGACCTTAAAGGAGGCACATTC
>CANDFU010000231.1 GCA_947384095.1 uncultured Roseburia sp.
TATAATAGACAAATGATTGTCCCTGCCTTTATCGATTCTGGGGACGCAGGAGGATATATGAGAGCAAAAAAAATAGCGGCGCTGCTGGTTGGCGGTGCGATGGCGTTGTCTGTTCTTGCAGGGTGCGGCGAAGTAAATAAAGATGCGGAGGCTGCGGTTTTTGACGGCACAAAGGTTTCCATGGGGCTTGCCAATTTTGCCGTCCGGCTGTATCAGGCGGAGTATGACGAGTATTACAGGTCCATTTTCGGTGAGGAGGTCTGGTCTTCGGACTTTTTTGGCAGCGGGACCACCATGGAGCAGGATGCAAAGAATAATATGATGGATACGCTTGAGGAGATGCATGTCTTAAAAGCCCATATGGAAGAGTACGGTGTTTCTCTCACGGATGCGGATAAAGAAGCCATTGCCGGAGCGGCATCTGATTTTATTGCGGGAAACGAGGCGGATGCATTGAACGCGCTTGGCGCGGAGCAGGCTGTGGTGGAAGAGTATCTGACGCTTGAGACGATCCGCAGCAGGATGCAGGATGCAATCCGTGCGGGGGCTGATGTGAATGTGAGCGACGAGGAGGCAAATACCGGTGCTTATAGTTATGTCACGGTCTCAAAGACGGAAGACGAAGCCGGAGAAGACGGTATGGATGGCACGGAGCAGCCGTCGGAAGGGGCGCCGGAAGAATTGTCAGAGACCGTGAAGGGATTTGCGGCAGAGGCAAAGGAGGGCGGCCTTGAGAGCGCTGCGGAGAGTTATGCGTATACAGTGCTCACCGGTACGTTTACGGCTGAGGACGACTCGCTTGACGAGGAGGTTCTCGCAGCGTTAAAAGAGCTGGAAGAAGGCGGCGTGTCGGAGCTGATTGAGACGGACGACAGCTATTATGTCGTGCGCCTGGATGCAAAGACAGATGCGGAGGCGACCGAGGAGACCCGGAAGAGCCTTATGGAAGAGCGGCGCGACGTGCACTATAACGAGGTACTTGACGGCTGGAAAGAGGGCCATACATGGAAGGTAAATGAAAAGAACTGGGCAAAGGCCGGGTTTGACAATTTCTTTACCACAACGATTGAGAGTACGGAGACAGGGCCGCTCGAGGATACAACGGAATCATAGGAAGCAAAAGGGAAGGGGATGCTGTTTCGGCATCCTTTCTTGCGCTTTCCATGAAATTATGTTATCCTAAAAATCAACAGCGAAAGAGGAACAGTGTGAAAAAAGAAAATATCATATTGATCGGGATGCCGGGAGTCGGGAAGAGCACGGTGGGGGTGATACTCGCAAAAGTGCTGGGATATGGCTTTGTGGATGCCGATCTGGTAATACAGGAAAAAGAAGGAAAGTTATTGCGTGATATTATAGAAGAGGTGGGCGCCGACGGGTTTATCGAAGTGGAAAACCGTGTCAACAGCCAGATCTGTGCAAGGCGTTCGGTCATCGCGACGGGGGGAAGCGTCGTGTATGGGGCGGAGGCGATGAGCCATCTGAAAAAAGACGGGATCGCGGTTTATCTTTCGCTCCCGTTTGCACATTTAAAGAAACGTCTGTCGGATATCCGGGGCAGGGGAGTGGTGCTGAAAGAGGGGCAGACCCTTGAAGAACTCTATGCGGAACGGGTGCCGCTGTATGAGAAATATGCGGATATTACGGTGGATGAACAGGGAATGGACGTTGAACAGACAATTGAAAAGATTATAGAACTAAAGGAACAGTATGAATGCATAAGATAAAGTTTACCAGAAAAGCGGCCGTCCAGTCGGCGGTGGTCACAGCGGCGTTTTTTGTCGTGCTGCTGGCCGGGGTATCAGAGCGGACGGCGATCGGGCAGCCGTATCAGAACATTCTTGTGGATGGGCAGAAAGTGGCTGCTGCGGGGAGGAAAGCGGATGTTGCACGCGCGGTAAGAGAGGCGCGCAGGGAGCTCTCGGCTGAGGAAGCCGGACGGCTTTGCATGGATTATGAGTGGGAAACTGTCCCTGCCAGAGAGCCTTTTGAAAAGCTTCTCACGGAGGAAGCGTTAAAGGAAGCGTTGAAAGAGGCGCTGCGGGAAAAAATTATAAATAAAAGGGAACGGGTTTATACGGTCGCCATTGACGGTTACCGGGCCAATTTTAAGTCGCTTGCGGAGGTCCGTGTTTTTCTTGACAAAGTAAAAGCGCCGGCGGACGAGCAGAATGCATATCAGACGCTGATTTTAAAAGACGATTCGCACATCAGCGGTATTTTAAATGCGGTTCTCACAGAAGCGGAGAAAGCGGGGCAGACGCAGGAGATCATACTGCCGGGCGGGCAGATACCGGGGGTCGTCGCAGGAGTATGGGCCGCTGTGGCGCAGGCGGTGGAGGATCACAGCCTAAATCCGTCGGAAGACGGCTATCAGAGCGGTGTTCTGGATATGGAATTTGTAGAGGACGTAAAGGTCTATGAGAATTATGTGAATGCAGACCAGCTTTCCGATATGGAAGAAGAGCTGATTGAAGTAACAAAAGAGAAAGAATCGAATAAAATATATGTAGTGGAGAGTGGCGACTGTCTTTCCGTGATCGCGATCGACCATGACACGACGGTTTCTTCCATCGTAGCGCTTAACCAGCTTGCAGACGCAGATTCCATACGGGAGGGGCAGGAGCTGGTTATTGCCGTTCCGGAACCGGATCTGAAGCTCAGGATTACGGCCGGGGAGGTGTATGAAGAAGATTATACGATGGAGCCGGTCATAAGGGAGAATGATTCCTGGTTCACCAATCAGGAGGTGGTGCGACAGGAGGGGACTACGGGACATCGGGAACGAAATGATGTCGTTGTCTATGAGAACGGAATTGAGATCAGCCGCGAGATGATTCATGAGAATATAATGACGGAGTCAGTCCCTGCGATTATCGAGCGGGGGACGATCATACCGCCGACTTATATCAAGCCGATTTCGGGCGGAAGATATACATCGGGATTCGGAAGGCGCTGGGGCAGGATGCATACAGGAGTCGACTGGGCATGCCCGACGGGAACAACTGTCTACGCGTCGAGCGGCGGGACTGTGATTCAGGCGTCATACAACGGCGGATATGGAAATAATGTCGTTATCAGCCATCCGGACGGGAGACTGACACGGTATGCGCACAACAGCAGACTGCTGGTGCGCGTCGGACAGACGGTGAAGCAGGGGGAGGCGATCGCCCTAAGCGGAAGTACCGGGCGGTCTACCGGGCCGCACGTCCACTTTGAGATATATATCAACGGCGCAGCCGTAAACCCGCTGAATTATATCGGTAATTAGAGTAAAACGGACAGTTGTGATAAGGTCGGGACGCGAAGGTTCTGACAGCATTTGGAAATTCCGATTTTGGAAGATTTGCTTGACAAAAGCACATAATAGTTACTATAATTACGTGTTTGTATGAAAGTGTTCGTAGAGGTGTGATATGGAACAGTATGTGATTAAAGGCGGGAATCCTCTGGTTGGCGAAGTGGAAATAGGCGGTGCGAAAAATGCGGCCCTGGCTATTTTGTCTGCGGCGGTTATGACGGATGAGACCGTTACGATAGAAAATATCCCGAATGTCAGGGATACCAATGTGCTGCTGAATGCGATAGAGGAAATTGGGGCAAAGGTGGAGCGGATCGATTCCCATACCGTGCGGATCAACGGTTCGTTTATCCGGGATTTTAACGTTGACAATGAATATATCCGCAAGATCAGGGCGTCCTATTATCTGATCGGGGCGCTTCTTGGAAAATACAAACGTGCGGAAGTGGCGCTTCCGGGAGGTTGTGACATCGGGAGCCGCCCGATTGATCTTCATATGAAAGGGTTTCGCGCCCTGGGCGCGAGCGTGGATATAAAGTATGGTCTTGTCATGGCTTCCGCGGAAAAGCTTACAGGAACCCATATTTTCCTGGATAAGGTTTCGGTGGGCGCGACGATCAATATTATGATGGCGGCGTCGATGGCGGTCGGAAAGACGATTATAGATCGGAAGAGCGTCGTGTAGGGAAAGAGTGTAGGTTATAGGGTTGGGGG
>CANDFU010000232.1 GCA_947384095.1 uncultured Roseburia sp.
ACCGGTTCAAAATCCAGCACCCGCAGAGAATGCGCGGACAAAATCAGAAACGGATAAAATGTATCATAGCAGGTCCTTTTCTGATTCATTGTGAAATTATACTCTTCTTCCCTGTCAGGGAATTCAAAATGAGACAGATAAATCATGACAATAGAATATCCTTTCCCCGCGGCAGATTAAGCTTCCCGACAGTCTCACACTATATGAGCTAAGTCTACCACATGCAATATAACGTTGTCATTATCATTTTGATGTGTTTTACATTCAAACAAAATACCTTTTTAAACAGCTGCCAGACTAGTGCAGAGACTTAGGGCTGATGTCCCCATCACCCCTTTTTCTTTTTTTCCTCCACTAATTTCTCATGATAAAAATAATTGATAAACTTTACTCCTGATCCCGCCGCATAATCAGCCAGAGACTCTTCCAGGTCCTTCCAGTAAACGCCGTTTTTTTCCACATAGATTTCTCTGTATTTTTCGTATAATGCAGGATAATTCGTATTAATATACTCTAAAATCGTCTTTTTGTAACCGCCTCTGAGATTCAGATTTTCAAACCAATATTCACATGTGAATTCTTTTGTCATGTCTATGATCTCAGCATACTGCGTAAGATAGGGAAAGATCGGCGACATAAATAACACCGTATAGATACCCGCCGCATGCAGCGCCTTCAGCGCCTCTATTCTTTCTGCGATTGTACTGCCGTTGTCCATATCCGCCCGGAATTTTTCATGCAAGGTATTTATGGACAAAGCTGCTTTTACATGCGGCATTTTCTGAAGCAGATCGATGTCCCGCGTGATCAGTTTCGATTTGGTAGAGATGATCACATTGCAGTCTGCATGAACAAGCTGTTCCAGTATTTTTCTTGTGACTGCGTATTTTTCTTCAAAGGGATTATAGCAGTCTGTCACGGAAGAGAGCATAACGGTTTTTCCCTGCAGTTTCTTTAAACTGACAGGCTTGTCACATTCCTTGACATCAATAAACGTTCCCCACTTTTCCTGATGTCCCGTAAACCTTTTCATAAATCCGGCATAACAATATTGACAGCCGTGCGGACACCCAATGTAGGGATTGATCACATAGTCGCTGGCCGGCAGACTGGATTTTGTCAGATAGTCCCTGACTGTAACTTTATTGATGGTAATCTCAGCATTCATTGGTAAATCACTCCTCCATGAAAAATGTTGCGTAACCTTGTTTATCAACTCGTCAATTCTATTTTCCAGTAATGGGACACTTGAAAAACAGCCTCTAGATGCCATCCAGTCCCAATACATCAAACGAGGCCTCCAGGCAATTATAATATCTGGAGGAAAAAGTGATCAGCCCGATCCCGTCCTCTGTCAGATAAAAATAGGAATCAAACGTACTAAGCGGTTCTTCCTCATCCAGATCCAGTCTGTCAATCCAGTCCTGCGCCGACTCTCCTTCCCATGCAATCAGGCTTTCAAAACTGCCGCTCTCCAAAAGGGATTTTACACTGTTGTCTCTCCCGATCACATCCTCTAAACGAAGTGCCTTACCTGTCTGCAAGTCAATGGTAATACCTGTCTCCCACTGGTTGGGATGATTCACACCGCGGGTATCATTATACTCATAGATACGCATGGACAGATACCGCTCATCTTCTCTGGTGATCAAATAGGTTCTGCCGATTGAAGTATATTCTTTTTGAGCGGGGAGCAGCGTCTCCTCTCCATCCGTATAATATCCGTAAAAAAATGCTTTTTTCAACACTTCATTAATCTGCTTCTCCACTGCCTCATCCGATAACCAAATCTGCGGATATTCGATCACAATATCAATATCCATCCTTTCATCCTGATAAGTATAAAGATAAGGCTGCACATAATAATCATAATCTGTTTCGGTATCCGCAAAAGGAACGAATTTCCAATCATCACGCTCTACCGGTCCGCCTTCCCCATAATAATGAACGGCCCCCGAAAGGTCTTCTTTCTGTGCGATCTGAACTTTATATTCATAATTCTTCTGCAGATTGATCACATATTCCGAATCTTCATCCAGTTCCCAAAAATAAACTCCGGAAAAAACCGGTTCATACCGTCCCTCGAAAGTATACCAGCCGGAATCTTCTTCTACCGTATAAGCAATATACTCGCTCCAGAACACATCTGTTCCTTCCAACAATATATCACAGAAAAATGTTCCATCCAGTTCTTCTATCGGCCCGAAATACGCCTGATAGCTTTCTTCGATCCCGTAAGTGCGAAACCCTTCCTGTATATACAGCGCCATCTGTTCATAGACGTCCGTCTGATCCGCGGAAAGTTTGGAAGCATTATGTATTTGCTCCTCTTCTGCTCCGCCTATTTCTTCTTCCGCCTGCTCCTGACCTGCCAAGCGGTCTGCCTCCATTTCATCCGGCCTGTTTGCTCTACGGCCGCAGCCCGACAGCATCAAACAAAAAAGGAACCCGAAAATAAACCGCCTGAAACGCTTCTTTTCCCTAACGCGCCTCATCCCTTTCCCTCCCCCTGCAGATCTTTCAACTCTTTCACCGCTTCCTGACACCATTCCAGATAGGCCTGATACGTTTTAATACCGAAATCTGCCGTCAGAAGATAATACCGGTGTGCCGGGTCTTCCCGTTTTACTTTTTGCAGAGTTTCCGCGGCCGCCAGAAGATTCTGCAATTCCTCCTGCGTCTTTTGCCGGAATGCTTCAATATGCTGCAGAGCCTCTGATACGCCCGCCTCCGCCCCGAAAAACAGTTTTAAAAGCGTCTCATAACGCAGTTCGTCTTTTTCTACCGGAAGAGTCAGCCAGTTTCGCAGATATTCCCGTCCGCTCTCCGTGATCGTATAGATGATCTTATTTCGGTTATTCTGTGTTTCGTCCCTTTTTTGGGCAAATCCCCTATTGACCAATTCGGTTAATGTCGGGTAAATACTGCCGTAACTTGCTCCCCAGAAATAACGCAGCGCCGTATCCATCCGTTTTTTGATCTCATACCCAGTCAGTTCTTCGTGATTTAACAGACCCAAGATGACACAGTCAAGTTTTTTCTCCGTCGCCATGGTTTTGACTCCTCATTCCATAACCTAATATATGATGCGGACAGCCGTCGATACAGCTCCCGCACTGAATACATTCCGCGTTTCCAATGTGACCCGCCTGCACCATTTCCTGCACCGGCAGGCTCATGGGACATTCTTTACTGCATTTCCCGCATGAAACGCACTGCGCCTTATCCCGGACCTGTATATGCAGTCCCGGCAGATGCAGGATACCGCGCAGTTTCATGCCAAGTGCCATGAAAGGCGCCATCCAGCAAAAATAATGGCAGAACGCCCGTTTCCCAAATAGAAGAGCCGGAATCAGAATGAGGCACAGGATACCGTAATAGATCACGTAACTTTGAATGGACGAGACCGATATCCCGTGTTCCGTTTCAAAGAAAAAGTCTGCTTCCAGCGTTTCTTTCCCATGAAAATAGCAGTAAATGACTCCCGCAAGCCAGATGCCCAGATCACATATTTTATCACATTGCCAAATCGATGTCCCGGTCTGCCATCATTTACTGAAAACGCACATTCCTGCAGGCCGCCTGCCGGACAAAGCCAGGCGCAGAACACTCTGCCAAACGGAATTGATAAAACAAATTGTACCATAAAAACAAAGAAGCTGCCATTGATAATTCCCTGTAATCCCGCACTTATGATCAAAGCAGGACTAAAATAATACAGTGTTACGGGAAAAAATAGTAACGACACGATCAAAATACCTTTTCTTATCTTCTGTCTTTTCATTGTTTTCCTCCATATATCAGTGTGGTATATGAATTATATATCATACTGATATATTGTGCAAGTAAAAAAACGGTTCAGCCTGCTTTGGCTGAACCGGCGTCTCTTTATCTTCGGATCGGATGCCGCTTTCACGGCCCGGGCAAATTCTTCTTCTGTCACAAATTCCGGCAGACGGATGAGCGATATCCAGTGAAACGCGGACTTATCTATAGCGTGTCCCTCATGATCATT
>CANDFU010000233.1 GCA_947384095.1 uncultured Roseburia sp.
TCTGTCATTGGGATGGATCCTTTGCCGCGTACCTCGCTAAAAAACGGGCAGAAGGAAAGCATTACAACGTTGCCCTATCCCATGCCACAAAGAAACTTGTGCGTCTAATCTATGCAATGGAAAGATCGAAACAACCTTACAGTAAAGCAGTTTAATTCTTACTGTAAATATCTCCTTTTAGAGTGCCACAAATGACACTCTGTTTGTCATGCAGTTTTCAAGGTACAACTATATCTGAAATGCCATTCGACAATTCATTCAAAAAATTTCATTTTAGGTCTTGACTTTTAATAGTTAGTCTTTCCGAAGCATGATGCTTCTTTATTTTATTTCTGATTCCGCACTCACAGACAGGTAAGAACGGTCATGACATGCCAGTGGTGCCATTACATTTACTGTTTATGAAAATAAAATCCAATATCTTTTGCGGATCGGCCGTGAGGGAATGTGGCCACACGGATCCGGGAATCTGTCACGCTGTCTGTTATGGAAAACGGCAGTCATGGCAGGAGTGCAGGAATTTTCTGCGTACCTGTTATCTTTTTATAATATTATGGAAGAATCAGATCAGGGAAAAGAAAAAATGGTGAAAAGAAAAAATGGCGATATGAACGGAACGGCAGAATGTACCGGTTTATAAAATGTATGGAAAAGAGAGTCTTATGCAGACGGACAGAACGGAATAAGCAGATTGTGCAAAGCCGCAGGATGGTATGCGGAAAACTGTCCTGCGGCTTTTTCCTGAAGTGTTTATGGAATGTCTCCTGCATCCTGGAAATACTTCTTGATTACAGAGTGCGACGATGGAATCTCAGAAAAATATGGAAGGGATGTGAAAAAAATCCGAAGTATTTCCGGGATGAGACGTTTTCGTCTGAAGGGAGAAGACGGAAACAGGACAGATAAATGACAGTTTTTCGGGAGAGGCGGCGGGGGTCTTTTCCGCAGTTTTCACTTTCATATTTTTACCAGTCATTTACCGGTTCTTTTGTGGTTTTTGTTATTTATTGTAAAAGCTTTTGTAAGCAGTTCAAAGCCTTCCCTGAGCAGCTTCTGTTCTTCCGGGGAAAATGTGCGGTACTGTCCCGGTGGACACATCCGGGCCAGGTTATCCGGCTCCTGTCCGCGCAGTATAAAATCTGCCGAGACTTCCAGCACGTCGCACATTTTAATCAGAGTGGAAACCGAGCAGCCGACCAGACCACGCTCCAGATCTGAAATATACTGGGGGGAGACACCGATTCTTTCCGAAAACTGCATCTGCGTAAGTTTTGCGGCTTTGCGTGAACGCTGGATACGTAACCCCATAGCTATTGTTTTTTCAGTTGCCTCATACATAGAACCACCGCCTTTATTTTTATAGTAAATAATAGTGGAAATATTATAAATCACGTGCTAATATTAAATTGTAGTTTTTTAATATCTGGAATATTGATTTTGGAAGGAAATTTTTTTCCGGAAGGACATCGTCTGTCTATGCAGTATGGTAAAATAGGTATAAATACTATAGTAGGAGATGAATGGAGATGGAAGAGAATGACAAGATAACGAGAATGTTTGACCTGTATAACAGGCTTCAGAACGGAGAGATCATTCACAAGCCATACGAAGCGGTCCGATATGGGGTGAGCGAACGTTCCATTCAGAGGGATATCGAAGACATACGGGCGTACTTTGAACGCGAGGAAGTAGATGGAAATGGTGTTACAAACAGGATTGTATACGACAGAAAAGAGCAGGGATACCGTCTGGAACGTATTCAGAATATGAAACTGACAAACAGTGAATCACTTGCCGTCTGCAAAATCCTGCTGGACAGCCGGGCATTTACGAAAAAAAAGATGGATGTGATTCTTGCAAAGCTGATCGCATGCTGTGTGCCGGAGTGTAATCGGGATGTAGTGAATCGTCTGATTGCAAATGAACAGTTCCACTATGTTGAGCTTCAGCATAAGGCTGAGTTTTTAGATACCCTGTGGGCTATAGGACAGGCTATTTCAGACCGCAGATACATAGAAATCAGATATAAAAGGCTGAAAGGGAGAAAAACCGTCAGCCGGAAATTAAAGCCTGCAGCAATTCTGTTTTCTGAATTTTACTTTTATTTGGCTGCATTTATCGACGATATGGAAACACGAAAAGATTTTGAAGTTGAGGATGATGTGTACCCGACGATCTACCGCATAGACAGGATTGCCAGAGTGCGGGTTCTGGCTGAGTCCTTTCCGCTGCTGTACCGTGACCGTTTTGAGGAAGGTGAATTCCGGAAAAGGATACAGTTTATGTTTGGCGGAAAGCTGCAGCGGATTAAATTCAGATATTCGGGTACATCCGTGGAAGCGGTGCTGGACCGTCTGCCGACGGCAAAGATTCTGGCGGAGGAGGGAGGGGTTTATACAATTTCCGCGGAAGTTTTTGGAAAGGGGGTTGATATGTGGATCCGGAGCCAGGGGGACGCGGTGGAACTGTTGTAGTTGAGGAGAAATAAAGGAGTGTGATAAGACGTAGTGGGAAATTCAGAGATAAAATATCCTGCGCTGCAGAATACAAAAGAGAATCAGAACCTTTTTCGCGCAAAAGATACCTGTGACAGGTATGATTATCTGGCTGCTGTGGCATGCGGTGCGGCAGGCGGCCTGATTGATATTTTCCTGGTGGGCACACCTGGGAACAGCGCGCTTGGAAACTGGACGGATGCCCAGGCCGACCGTGCGGTGATGTCTTTTGCGAGGAAAATGGGCTGGAAGCCGGGGGCAGGAAAAGAAAATAATATAAAAAGCGCGATAGGTTTTTTGGAAAATGGGAGAGCTTCATCTGGTTTTCACGGATTTAAAGTCAATTATGATCAGGCGAAGAGTCCGGATGTGAATAATCTTTTTAAAGTTGCACCGAAAAATCATCATATGATGTCGCTGGCACATTCGCCGGATCTTATCGGTTTATTTTTTTCAGTTCTGAATCAGTTTACTTCTACTTCTACGTTCCTTGCAAACGGAGAACTCATTACGATTGCTACGGATACATATGAACTGCAGGGAAGTAACTTTATCGCGAGGCTGTTTTGCGGAGTTGCAAACTGGTTTGGACATATTATGTCCGATATAGCCGGAAGCTCTGGTGCAAAAGGCAGGGGCTCCGGTGTTGTTATGCCGTTTTACGAACTGTTTGGGCTCTGTAAATTTGGAAAATTCCGTGTAGATAAAGACAGACAGGATCTGGCTGTTATCGCCACCAGGGCGTTTCAGGAAGGTTATGATTTCCGCTTCGGGATGGCGCAGGCAGTTCCGGTTATTATTACGGATTTGTCAATACGGCTCATCTGGAGTCTGAGGAGATATTTTCAGTACGAAAAACCGATAAAAGAGTGTATTCCTTCCGGAGAACATGACGATCTGAGAATTATGATATTGTTTGGAATGGGCACCTTATGCATTATGGACGGAGCAGACGCCGCGATTCGTTCCGGAGGAAATTTTCTGCATTTCTTTGAAAGAATGAATCTGATCGCGTGGTTCCGGTTTTCCATACTGGTTTTAAAAGAAATACTGATCCGGATCGGGATCAGGGATTCTCTGCAGGCGAGCATAGATGCATATAAAAGAATAAACGAAACGCTATTGGTGTATCTGAAAGAATTGGAAAAAATTGATATCGCGTTGTTCAGGAAAGAGACAGAAGAATACCACCAGGCTGTCCACATGTTCCTGTCTGCAAAGTCAGACCGGGAGTTAAATTCGATGCTGCTGGCCACGTTTGAAAGAATGGGTATCCAAAAGCCATGGGAGGGAGATTTTGATCAGCATATGGCAAATAAGAACGGAACCCTGATTTTCCGGTGATGTTTCCCTGTGACTGCTGCGGCTGCTGCTGCCGCAATCTCGATAAATCCGTTTTATATGCCGGTCTGGACCGGGGGGACGGGACGTGCAGATACTTAGAAGGAAATTTATGTACCATATATAATGAACGCCCTCTGCTGTGCAGGATAGACGAATGCTATGATATTTATT
>CANDFU010000234.1 GCA_947384095.1 uncultured Roseburia sp.
TGACGAGAGGTGACTGGAGTTCAGACGTGTGCTCTTCCGATCTGGTATTGAAAAAAAGCGGCGGTTCCGCTGCGCAGATTGCCGGTACACATGGTTGTCGCGCAGACGAAGCCTTTTATTTTGCGGAAAGATTCGACCTGCATGGAACAGGAAAATGCGATCAGCGTCGTGGCGGCGGTGTCGGATGAGCCGGAGGGGAGCAGTCCGACGCCGGCAAGAATGGCGGCCTCGATCAGAACGACATACTGCCGCCAGTGCAGTTTTGCGTCCTGCGCGCAGGAGCGGACGAGCTCTGTGAGCACGACGCCGATAAAGAAGGATAAAATCGGGATAAAATAAGAAAGGGCGCGCAAGACGTCGCCCCAGGATAAGTACATCGCCATCAGGACAATGTTTCCCGTCTGGCAGTTCGCGAAAACACCGTCCCGGCTGATAAATGAATAGGATTCCAGAAACCCTCCGACGCCGGCTAAGAGAAGGCAGACGAAAAGGGATTCTGACATCTGTGTACCGGATGGTATCAAATGCTGTGACTTCATGATGTTCCTCACATGAAAATTAATCTATTGTAACAACGCGGTCCCTGATGTAAAATAGGGATGCGGACCCAATCGGACCGGCACCGGAAACCGGCGCCGGACAGCTGAAATACAGCTATCCGATCTGGCTGCCGGTTCAGAATCTTCCTGTAATGAAGTGCAGGAAGGAAACCGGTTTTTTGCCTTTGGCTTTCATCGCGTCAATGTATTTTCCATAGTATGAGACGGCCTCGCCAAAAGACATTCCTGGTAAAATTGAATATGTCATGTTCTTCGCCTCCTTTATGAATTTCGACAACCGGGCATCCCGGCTGTTGATAGATGGAGTATAACACCAGAAAAGGAAGAAATCAACAAAAATTATATTAAGAATTTGTTAAATATTACCAAAAAAAGGACGAAATAATAAAAAAGTGAATAAAAATGAAGCCGTCCGGCCTGTACGAATTTCATAAAATAACACTTGAAAATCAGGATGAAATTGCGCTTAAGAGGTAAAGTGAATAGAATTTATAACAGGAAAAAAGCGGAAATCCAAAATACTATACAAAATCTTTACATGGGTTGTACAGACATAGGCCGGTAGTACCAGAATTTTTGACAGAAAGAGGAAATATGCAGCATACGGAAGAGATGAGAACACAACAGATTGCACGAGGGGGACAAAGGTCTGTGAAGCGTCCTTCGGGACATCCCGGAGGCGTTCATAAGGGCGGGGGAAAAGACATGGGGACGCTTAACACCAGGCAGAGGAGCCGCCAGAGAAGGCGGAGGAGGCGGAGAAGGCGTGAGAGGCTTTTCTGGATTTCTGCCGTGCTGCTTGTGCCCGCGCTTCTGATCGCCGCGGCGCTCGGCGTTGTAAGGCTGATCAGAGGGCATGGGGAAGATGCGGGAGGGAAAGAGGAGGTCTTAAGCGAGAAATATATCGCTGAGCCGCCGGAATTTTCGGTGGAGCTTCTGGATATGAACGAATATTCCAGGCCGGGGACGGCGCTGCCCGAGGTAAGGGGCATCGTTATCCACTATACGGCGAATCCGGGAACCACGGCGGAACAGAACCGCAGCTATTTTCAGAATCTGAAGGATACGGGGGAGACGTACGCCAGCAGCCATTTTATCATCGGGATGGCGGGGGAGATCATACAGTGCATTCCCTGCGCGGAGATTGCCTATGCGTCGAACGACAGAAACGCGGATACCGTCTCGATTGAATGCT
The DNA here is from genome assembly GCA_947384095.1 of uncultured Roseburia sp. Classification (GTDB taxonomy): domain Bacteria; phylum Bacillota; class Clostridia; order Lachnospirales; family Lachnospiraceae; genus Roseburia. The sequence goes on from CANDFU010000234.1 coordinate 1,756, forward strand.
GCATTCCGGACGAGACCGGGCGTTTTACCGATGAGACATACCAGTCCCTTGTCCATATGACGGCCTGGCTGATGGGACGCTATCAGCTGTCGGCGGAGGATGTCATCCGGCATTATGATGTGACGGGAAAATCCTGCCCGAAATTTTATGTGGAGAACGAATGGGCGTGGAATCAATTTAAGGAAGACCTGCTAACCTATATCGATACATACGGTGTTGACAGGACGGAGGAAAACGATGTTTCATAAAATTTATCAGGAAATCACGGAACAAAAAAACGTAAAAGAGAATTTAAGCCTTCTGCGAAGCGGGATCAAAGAGCCGCGGGACAGGAAGGAGCTTCTGGCGATTGCCGGGGACGGGGAGGCGTTTGTAAGGCTTCTTGAGAGCAGGGAGCCGAAGGTGCGGAAAAATGCAGCGCTTCTGCTCGGGGACCTTGCATTTCCGCGGGCGAAGGAGCCGCTTTTTGAGGCATATAAAAAGGAGACGACCCTTTTTGTAAAAAGCGCGTATCTGATTGCGCTCGAAAAAATCGGGGCACCGGAAAAAGTGAATTTTTTCCGTCAGCGTCTTAAGGAACTGACAGAAAATCCGCCAAAAGAGGAGGAAAAGAAACATATTTCGGCGGAAATACGACAGTTAGAGCAGATAATGATCGGGATGGAGGGGGTAAGGAAACACACATTTACCGGATTCCGGGAGGCGCATGAATTTCTGCTCGCAGTGGCAAAGGAACAGCGGGACGTGACGTTTCAGGAGGTATCGGAGGTGTCTGCCGGGGTTCGCAGGAAGGCAGTGCCGCACCCGCTGGGCGTGCTGGTTTATGCGAGGGAGGTTCTTTCTTTTGCGAGATTAAGAACATATCGGGAGCTTTTGTTTCCGGTTCACACAAAGGAGAAGACAGGGACGGCGGCTTCGGCGGAGAAGGCGGCGGAGGCGGTGTGGGAGTCGGATCTTCTGGCACTGCTTACAGAATGGCATGAAGGGAGCGCGCCGTTTTTCTTCCGGCTGGAGTTAAAGAGCCATATGGAAATGGACAAAAAGAGCCGTTTTGCGAAGCGGTTCGCGGCGGAGCTGGAAATGCTGTCCGGGCGGCGGCTGATCAATTCCACGGCAGACTATGAGTTTGAGATCAGGCTTGTGGAGACGAAAGACGGGGGATTTGTTCCGTTTTTTAAGCTGCTGACGATAAAAATGCGCCGTTTTGCTTACCGGAAAAATGCACTTCCGGTTTCGATATACCCGGCGACTGCGGCGGCGCTTGTGCGGCTGGCCAGGCCTTATTTAAAGGAAGACGCCCGTGTCTTAGACCCGTTCTGCGGCGTGGGGACGATGCTGATCGAACGGGAATACCTGGTGCCTGCCGGGGAGCGCCACGGCGTCGATATTTACGGGGAGGCCGTTGAGATGGCGCGGGAAAACGCGGCTGCGGCCGGAGTGCAGGCTCAGTTTGTGCGGAAAGATTATTTTGAGTACCGCAACAGCAGGCTGTTTGACGAGATTATCACAAATATGCCGGTCAGGGGGAAAAAGACGAAAGAGGAGACGGATGCCTTTTACGGCCGTTTTTTTGAGAAGACAAAGACGATTTTGAAGGACGACGGTGTGATTCTTTTATTTTCCAATGAGGAAGGCTTTGTAAAAAAGCACCTGCGTCTGCAGACGGGATACCGGCTCAGGGAGGAGCATTGTATCCGTGAGAGGGACCGCGCCTGCCTGTTCATAATCGGTTTTCGCAGGGAGGACGGGCACGATGAAAAGAGGCGGACAGAGAGAACGGTGCGATGACGAAAGAGAAGATAAAATGGCTGAGATATGCGGCGTCCGCGGCAGGGACGCTGCTTCCGCCAGCAGGTTTTTTTTACCTGCTGGAGCTTTATACACACAATCCGTTTCCGGAGGTGCGCCCCTGGGCGCAGGTGTTTAATATTGCCTTGTTTGAGCTGGGGGCCTTCTTTTTGTTTTTTCTGACGGGAAGGCTGCGCGCTGCCTACTGTATTGAGGGTGCTGCAGCAATGCTGTTTGGGATTGCCAATGCTTATGTAGTGCGGTTCCGGACAAATCCGATCGTGCCCTGGGATCTTCTTTCCCTGAGGACGGCTGCAAATGTGGCGGACAATTATGACTTTACGCCGGACGGGCGGATGGCAGGCGTCACGCTTCTGTTCCTGGCGGCGCTTGCGCTGCTTTCGGGCGTAAGGCTGAGGATAAAGGGGCGCGTGTGGTTTCGCCTGGTTGCGGCGGCGCTTGTGG
>CANDFU010000235.1 GCA_947384095.1 uncultured Roseburia sp.
CCGCCGCTGCCAGCGGCAACTCCTGTATTCTACCACAGTCCCGCGCGTCTGTCAATAGCTTTTTTTATTTCTTTTTGCTTGTCCTACTTTCGTTTCAGCAGTCAGCTTATTTACTATATCGCATCCCGCATCTTTTGTCAATACCTTTTTTCGACTTTTTCTGATCCGTAAGGTATCCAGTAAGAGAAGCAAGCGGAGAAGGAGGGATTTGAACCCTCGCGCCGCTATTAACGACCTGCACCCTTTCCAGGGGTGTCCCTTCGGCCAGCTTGGGTACTTCTCCGAATATAAAAACTCTATTTTGTTGTGATATCTGTGTAAAACAAATATCGAGCGGAGAGGATGGGATTCGAACCCATGTGCCCTTGCGGACAAACGGTTTTCAAGACCGCCTCGTTATGACCACTTCGATACCTCTCCGTGTTTTTGTCACAAATCAGTGCAAAATAGATTTTATCATCGTCATGCCTATATGTCAATAACTTTTTTCAAATTTTTACAATTTTTCCATCAGCCCGGTTTACTGCCTGCTCCATGCGCAAAACCATGTCAGACTTCCTCCTCCGCAATATATGCTTCCGCCGTTATAAAATCCTCCGGTGTCGTTATTTTAATATTGCGATAACTCCCTTTAATCACCCTGACGGCATACCCCGTCATCTGTTCCAGCACCATTGCATCGTCCGTAACCGTAATCTCTTTCCGTTCCATCAGCCGCCTATACGCCTCGCAGATCAGCGGATACGAAAAAGCCTGCGGCGTCTGTATCTGCCATAAACAGGAACGATCCGGCGTTGACTCCGCAAATCCTTCCTGGTTTACCACCTTTATCGTATCCTTAACCGGCATTCCGACAACACATGCCATGCAGTCAGCGACCGATTTGATAGAACGCTCAATCATCTCTGTGGACACAAACGGTCTCGCACCGTCATGAATCAGGACATAATCCGCCTCTTCCGCTGCCAGAAGCCCGTTCCAGACAGAATGATACCGCTCCGTCCCGCCTTCCACAACCGCTCTGACTTTGCGAAAATGATAACGCTCTATTATTTCACGACGGCAGTATTCCGTCTCCCCGGCCCCTGCTACAAGCACGATATCCGTAACCCTGCTCTGCTCAAACGCTTTGATTGCATAATAAATCAGAGGTTTTCCAGCCAGATTCAGATACTGTTTGTGTACGGTGCTCTTCATTCGTTTTCCAGTGCCCGCTCCGAGCACAATTGCCGTATATGTCTCCACCGTCCCTCATCTCCTCTTTACACTCCCGCCACTCTTACCGCTCTCCGAGTTTTAAATTGGGAACTGCGTTCAGATCCAGCCCGGCCCTGCGCCCGTTTCTGTAATCATGGTATGCCGCTGCGCCTATCATCGCGGCATTATCCGTACAAAAAACAGGTGACGGGTGATAAAACGCTACCCCCATATCTCTGCACGCCTTCCGCATACCCTCACGGAGCGCTGCATTTGAGGCAACACCGCCGGCAATCGCAAACGTATCTGCCCCATAATCTTTAAGTGCCCTGACAGCATTCCCGATCAGTACATCTGTCACCGCTTTTTGAAAAGACGCCGCTATGTCGGCCTGCACAATCTCCTGCCCTTTCATTCTGCATCCGTTCAGATAATTCAGCACCGCAGATTTCAGCCCGCTGAAACTGAAATCATAAAGGCTGTCTCCAATCTTCGCACGCGGAAATTCCACCGCATGCGGATTACCACTCCCCGCAGCCTGCTCAATTTTCGGCCCTCCCGGATAGCCCAGGCCGATCGCCCGTGCAACCTTATCAAACGCCTCTCCCGCCGCATCGTCTCTTGTTCTGCCTAAAATTTCATAAGAACCATAATCCCGGACCTGCACAAGATGCGTATGTCCGCCGGATACCACGAGACACAAAAACGGCGGCTTCAGCTCCGGATTTTCAATATAATTCGCACAGATATGCCCTTCGATATGATGCACCCCTATCAGAGGAATTTTTTTTGCATATGCAATCGCTTTTGCCTCGGCAACACCTACAAGAAGAGCCCCGACCAGTCCCGGTCCGTAAGTAACGCCGATGGCATCTATGCCGTCCAGCGTCATTCCCGCTTCGTCCAGCGCCTGCGCAATCACCTGATTGATTTTTTCAATATGTTTTCTGGATGCAATTTCCGGTACGACCCCTCCATAGAGCGTGTGCAGCGCAATCTGAGAAGAAATCACGTTCGACCTGACATCCCTGCCGTTTATGACCACTGCCGCAGCCGTCTCGTCACAGGAAGTCTCTATCGCAAGTATTTTCATTTCATGCTTATCCATTGGAAGACGCTCCTTCCGTCTGATAGAACACCAGGATTTTCCACTTTCCCTCTTCGTCCTTTCTCAGAACATATGTCTGATGGCTCTGGGAAGGTGCCTTTCCTTCTATGATATAATAGGTCGCCTCCACATAGGCACACTCCGCACCATCCACAGTCTGTTCCTTTACTTCACTGGCGCTGCAGACATCCATGCTGGAAATCACCCTGGACTTATCATGATATTCTTCAATATCCGATCTGAGTGCGCGCAGATAATCCTCTCTTGGATTATTCTCCAGGAGTTCTTCGTCAAACAACAACCTGGCCTGATCTCCAAGCCCCTCGATCTCTTCATCGGTGCATGTCTGATTATAAAAGCAGGCGAGAATCCGGTTATACATCCGTATCACTTCCCGCGGCGTTTTTGGGTAGTCCATATCCAGGTTTTTCGTAATCACCTTCTGCACTTCCGTCAGATTCTCCATATTCCCCGCCGCCTCCCGCTTTTGCACGGTGTAATAATAATATCCGCCCACAATTATCGCAATGCATATAACCGCCATCACGGTAAGACCTGCTTTTTTCTTCATAACATATCCCCACCTTTTTATTTTATTCTTCCTCAAACAACAGCTCCACGCTTTTTCCGTCCCTGCCCAGAAATGCATTCGGAAAAACCTCCCGCACCCCGGGCATGTACTCCTCAGCCCTTAAAAGCGACGGTGAAAAGTGTGTCAGCCACATCTCTTTCACACCCGCCCGTTTTGCCAGTTCCGCTGCCTCATGAAACGTCATATGTTTATATTGTTTCGCTTTCACAATCTTTTCTTTTTCTGCATACATCCCCTCGCAGAGAAACAGGTCCGCTCCCTCCGCCGCCCTCACAATGGACTCCGTGGGACGTGTATCCGTACAGTATGTGACTTTAAGCCCTTTTCGCGCAGGCCCCAAAACCATTGCCGGGGTATAGGCGCGCCCGTCCTCCCAGAAAACCGTCTCCCCTTTCTGCAGCCGGCTCCAGATTTTCTGCGGTATTCCGTTTTCAACTGCCCTGTCGACCTGAAAACGCCCGGCGCGCCGGATCTCAACCGTGTATCCGTAGCAGAGAACATTGTGATTTACTTTAAAAGCATGGATGTAAAATCCATTCAGCTCAAAATCAGCCTCCGGCTCTGTAATTTCCAGAAAACGAATCTCAAACGGCAGTTCCGGTGCGATTGTCCGAAGCGCAGATACAACGCGTTCCAGTCCCCGCGGTCCAATCATCGTGAGCGGGTTTGTGCGTTCTGCATTGCCCATCGTCAGCAAAAGCCCCGGCAGGCCACTGATATGGTCCGCATGGTAATGCGTAAAACATACGACGTCGATGGGTTTGAACGTCCAGCCTTTTTCTTTGACGGCAACCTGCGTCCCTTCTCCACAGTCAATCAACAGATTGCTGCCGTTGTATCGCATCATCGCCGACGTCAGAAAGCGATGCGGAAGCGGCATCATCCCCCCTGTTCCCAACAGACATACATCTAACATGAACTTACTCCTTCAATCTATAAATATTCTGTAATCTCTTCCTTCTCCGGCGGTATGGTGAACGATTCCACCAGCATATCATAGCATGCTTCACATATATCCATACTGTGAACCTGGCCGTCTTTCCGGTCTGAAAAATATCCCCACTCTTTTCTGATTGTAAGAAATGAAGCTTTTATCTCCTGTT
>CANDFU010000236.1 GCA_947384095.1 uncultured Roseburia sp.
TATTCAAGTCTTGAGGCGGCCGGCTATGAGCTCAATCCGACCGTGAGCGGTTTTTATGAGGAATGGGCCGCAGATGAAGAGAAAACGTCTGATCAGGCCGTTCACGAGGATTTTATGACGGCATCCGCTTCGGACGAATGGAAAGAGTCTGTCGGTACATACAGTGATGCGGCACTTGTCGTTATTTCTGCGGGAAGCGGGGAAGTAGGCGCGTCGGGAAGAACGCACAGTCTGCAGCTGGATAAAGAGCAGTATGAACTGATTGATTATGCGACAGGCAATTTTGAAAAGGTCGTCGTACTGGTAAACAGCTGTAAACCTTTTGAGTTAAAGGATGTAAAAGACAATGCGGATGTAGACGCGATTATGATGATCGGAGAGCCGGGGGACAATGGTTTTGACGCGCTTGGAAAAATACTTTCCGGAGAGGTAAACCCGTCCGGCAGAACGACCGATACCTGGGCTGTTGATTTTACAAAAGACCCGTCTTATGTGAATTTCAATACGAGAGGCGAGGAGATGGGCAGCGGGGAGGACGGAAACGGCCTGCTGACAGGGTATACGGAGTATACGGTGAACGGAGAACCGGTGAATACCTGGTCGGTCGGATACGAGGAAGGCATTTATGTCGGATACCGCTATTATGAAACCAGAAGCTTTGAAGAAAACAAGAGCGGGACGGCGGATTCCTGGTGGAATGATAATGTTGCATATACGTTCGGTTATGGCCTTTCCTATACGGATTTTGCATGGGAAGTGACGCCTGTGACGGAGGCGGGAGCTTCTGTGACAAAAGGGGATACGCTTGAATTTGATGTAAAAGTAACCAACACAGGGGAGTATCCCGGGAAAGAAGTCGTACAGCTCTACTATACGGCACCCTACGGTGTGGAGGAAACCGGAAATGATACCGTGATCGAGAAAGCGTATGTCGCGCTTGGAGATTATGCGAAGACGGGGGAGATCGCTCCGGGAGAGAGCGAGACCGTGCGCGTATCCGTCGACGTAAAAGACATGGCTTCTTACGATCATGTGACGGATAAGACGTATGTTCTCGACAAGGGAACCTATAATATTAAGATTGCCGGGAGCGCGCACTACGGACTTGGCGCAAATGACGCCGATTTCGACTATGTGGTTGACGAGAAGGCACTGTGCAGCGAGTCGCCTGGCGGCGCCGAGATCACAAATGTTCTGGATGATGTGACGGACGGAATGGCTTCCGAAGGTTATTCTCTGCTTTCGCGCAGTGATTTTGCAGGAACGATGCCGACGGACGGCGTGACGGCGACGAAGGAGATCAGCGCGGAGGAGTATGACACCTGGGCTTATGACGACGCGGCCTATAATGCTTTTTATGACAGCGCGGCGATCGGAACCGTGACTTATGAAGAGGATGAGGCGAATCGCAAGTCTGACCGGTATTCGACGGTTCTCTCCGATCTCATCGGTGCAGAAGCGGACGACCCGAGATACCAGGAGCTGGTAGAACAGCTTACGTTAGAGGAGCTGGCCTATATCATCAACAACGGCGGCTTCCAGTCCCACGCCCTGCCCTACATCGGAAAACCGTATTCGCGCGATACGGACGGCCCGAAAGGATGGACGGGAAATTATACGGATTCGAACGACAGATTCAATTACTTTGCTTCCGAGCCGATGATCGCGGCTACCTTCAATAAAACGCTTGCCTATGATATGGGTGTGATCATCGGAGAGCAGGGACTCTGGGGCAACAGCACGCAGGAAAGCGGAATGGTTTACAGCTATACCGGATGGTATGCGCCGGGTATGAACATTCACCGCTCGCCGTTTGACGGCCGGTATACCGAGTATTATTCGGAGGATCCGGTTCTCACCGGCTGGACGAGCGCAAACGCATCTCTTGGTGCGGGCTCCAAAGGCTGCTACATTACCATTAAGCACTTTGCGTTCCACAATGACGGCGGCGGCGCTGCGACATACCGTTTTGGAGCAATCGGCGGCAGCGATGCGAGAGACGGGCTGTCTGCATGGATGACAGAACAGGCGGCACGCGAGCTCTATCTGAAGGGTTATCAGATGGCAGTGGAAAAAGGAAACGCTACCTTTGCAATGGGTTCCTTTACGAGAATCGGAAAGACATGGTGTGCGGGAAGTTATGCGGTAATGCAGCAGATGCTCCGCAATGAATGGGGATTTAAAGGAGCAGTCGTGACAGATATCACACTGTACAAGGCGTGTGATGCGTATCAGCTGATCAAGGCGGGAGCCAATATGATGCTCGATGCAGCCGTCTATGGTATGAATGACGGTGTGTTTATCGATGTGGATGAAGTTCTTGCCATGGAAGAAGCAGACCGGAATGCGACGATTTACTGTATGCAGCAGGCAGTAAAACAGGTGCTCTATATGGTGGCGAACAGCAATGCGATGCAGCTTCCGAAAGGGGCAAAAGTTGTCTATACCGGTACGACGGAAGTGGACGGCGAAGATGTGGAGATCACGCTGGAGGATGCAGTGGCAAAAGAGGCCTATACTTCCGCGCCTATCAACACGGCGTCGCTGAATACATTTTATGCATACTCGGATATGGTATACACAGTGGAAGGCCTGCCGGAGGGATTAAGCTATGACGCAGAGAACGGCGTTATCACCGGTACGGCGTCGGCTGCAGGGGATTATACCGTGAAAGTCACGGTATCTGCAGCGGGATATGAGCCGGCAACCCATGAGTTCGCACTTGTGGTTTCCGGAAAATAGAAAGTTCTGATAACAGAATAGGAATCGGGGAAAAGGCAGATACAGCCGTGAAAGCCGCGGCTGTATCTGCCGCCAGTTAAAATGGAGGAAGGATATGAAATTTTCAAAAAGAATATATGCATCGATTCTGGCAGCGGCTCTTGGCATGAGCGCATTTTCTTTTGCGGGATGCGGCAAAGACGGAGGACAACCGGAGGATGCACAGGCACAGTCCCAGGGAAATGAGGATGAGGGAGCGGACGCGGCCGGAGCGGACGAAGGAAACGAGTTTGTGTTTGAGGCGGAGTATACCATGCTGGAAGGCCTGGAAGGCCTGGGCGTATCGGGTTCTCCTTCGGGTATCGGGCTGGCGGCAGAGTCGGGGGCCGCAAGCAACGGATTTTATGTCGGAAATCTGGGCGTGGACAGCCCGATCACTTTTGTGATCACATCCGATCAGGATACGACTGCAACGTTAAAAGGTGTGTTCGGCTCCAATATCCTGGGAAACTGCTCCTGGGATAAGACTTCATTCATCATAACTGTAAACGGGACCGCGATTGATTATGAGGCGTTTACAACGGAAGACGGGACGGACAGTGCCAATCAGCAGAATTTTAAGACGAAGACACTTGGCGAGATCCAGCTTGTGAGCGGAACAAATGAAATCACATTCGTGGCCGGCGATAACACTTACAGAAGCAACCTTCCGAGCGCGCCGTCAATCGATTGTATTAAATTATCGACATCCGCAGCGCTTACAATGGAAACTTACGAGAGCAATATCGAGTAACAGAGGAGACGGCAGGTGATAAAATGAAATTGATCTGGAAACATACCGGTACGAGAATCTGGTTTATCGTGACCGCCATTCTGCTCGTTTTTGCCGTGACGGCGACGAGTGTTCTGCTGTGTGTGCCGATCGCCACAAATTCCCTAAATCTCTTTTTCGGCGGCGAGCGTATCAACATCGTGGAAGATACCCGGGAGGAACGTTATGACAGGGAGTTTCACACGAAGGAGGAGGCGCTTAAGGCAGCCGAGGATTTTGTCGTCGACGTGGAGGCGGAGGGCATCACGCTCCTTAAGAACACGAACGAGGCGCTTCCTCTGGCAGGCGATGGGCCGAAGGTAAGTGTATTCGGAAAAAATTCTGTGAATCTGGTGTATTCCGGTTCCGGCTCGGCGAGCAATCTGTCATCTTCGGCAAAGACATTGTATGACAGTCTGGACGCGGCAGGAATTGCTTACAAT
>CANDFU010000237.1 GCA_947384095.1 uncultured Roseburia sp.
TACACAATAACCTACACTCTTTCCCTACACGACGCTCTTCCGATCTCTCAGGGAAATAGAAGCCGGCGTGGAGGAAGGGCGGCTTGCGATTTCACCGGAATACGAAGATATTCACAGTTTTGTGGAGGCGGAGCTGATAAAGCGTCTCGGGGATACCGGAAAGAAGCTGCACACGGGGCGCAGCAGAAACGATCAGGTTGCGCTGGACATGCGTCTTTATACCAGGCGGCAGGTCTGTGAGACGGACGGGCTGCTGCGGGAGCTTCTGGAGACGGTTCTGGCGATCATGGAAGAGCATACGCAGACGATCATGCCGGGGTTTACGCATCTGCAGAAGGCGCAGCCGGTGACGCTGGCGCATCATCTGGGGGCTTATTTTGAGATGTTTAAGCGCGACCGTCTGCGTCTTGCCGACATTTATGAGAGAATGAATTACTGCCCGCTCGGCTCCGGCGCCCTGGCCGGTACCACATATCCGCTCGACAGAGACGACACGGCCCGGTTTCTGGGATTTTACGGGCCGACGCAAAACAGTATGGACGGTGTTTCCGACCGGGATTATCTGATTGAATTTCTCTCTGCCTGTGCGACGATTATGATGCATCTGAGCCGTTTTTCGGAGGAAATCATTATCTGGAATTCCGACGAGTACCGGTTTGTGGAGATCGACGATGCGTACAGCACGGGCAGCAGTATTATGCCGCAGAAAAAAAATCCCGACATCGCGGAGCTGGTGCGCGGAAAAACAGGCCGTGTTTACGGTGCGCTGCTGTCGCTGCTCACCACAATGAAGGGCATCCCGCTCGCCTACAACAAGGACATGCAGGAGGACAAGGAGCTTTCTTTTGACGCGATGGATACGGTCAAGGGGTGTATCGCGCTGTTTCGCGGGATGCTTGCCACAATGAAATTTAACTGTGAGAGAATGCGCGCTTCGGCCAGCCGCGGCTTTACGAATGCGACGGACGCGGCGGATTATCTGGTGAATCATGGCGTGCCGTTCAGGGACGCGCACGCCATAGTGGGGAAAATCGTACTCTGTTGTATCGAAAAGGGAATTGCCATTGAGGATATGAGCCTTGCCGGGCTTAAGGCGTTAAGCCCGGTATTTGAAGAGGATATCTATGAGGCGATTTCGATGGAGGCCTGCGTCAACCGGCGCCTCACGGCGGGGGCCCCTGGAAAAGAGGCGATGGAGCGTGTGATTGCGGCCGGGAAGGAATATTTAGGCTCTCATGCTGTTCTGCAGGAGAAAATTGTGTAATTCCCATAAGGCAGACCGGAAAAGAGAGACAAAGTTCTATGAATTACGACATTGCTTTTTTCGTTGAAAAAGCATAATATATTTGTGATAAAGACATTTGTTTGCAGTGTGCGGACAAGGGGCGCGGAAGGAATGGTCTGCGTGGGTTTTATCCTTGCGGCGGCAAAACAAAATTGGGAAGATGTGAGGAGAAAAGCAGATGAGTGAAAAGTTAAAAGCCGGCATTCTGGGCGGAACCGGAATGGTGGGACAGAGGTTTATTTCCCTTCTGGAGCGGCATCCATGGTTTGAGGTCACGACGATCGCGGCGAGTCCGCGCAGCGCGGGGAAGACATACGGTGAGGCTGTGTCCGGGCGGTGGAAGATGGATACGCCGATGCCCGAAGCCGTGAAAAATATCGTTGTCATGAACGTCAATGAAGTTGAAAAAGTGGCGGCCGAAGTCGATTTTGTGTTTTCGGCGGTCGATATGACGAAGGAAGAAATCAAAAAGATCGAGGAAGATTATGCAAAGACGGAGACACCTGTCGTTTCCAATAACAGCGCGCACCGGTGGACGCCGGACGTGCCGATGGTAGTTCCGGAGATCAATCCGGAGCACATGGATGTGATAACGTATCAGCGCGCAAGACTCGGGACACAGCGGGGGTTTGTGGCTGTAAAGCCGAATTGTTCAATTCAGAGCTACGCCCCGGTGCTGACGGCGTGGAAGGAGTTTGAACCATATGAAGTGGTTGCGACGACCTACCAGGCGATCTCGGGCGCCGGAAAGACGTTTGCAGACTGGCCGGAGATGGTGGGAAATATCATTCCCTATATCGGCGGCGAGGAGGAGAAGTCGGAGAAAGAGCCGCTGCGCATCTGGGGGCATATCGACGCTGCACAGGGCGTGATTGTGCCGGCGGAGTCGCCGCTTATCACCTGCCAGTGCATCCGCGTTCCGGTTTTAAACGGGCATACGGCGGCGGTTTTTGTGAAATTCAGACAGAAGCCGTCGAAGGAGGCGCTTATAAAGGCGCTCTCTGATTTTAAAGGGGCGCCGCAGGAGCTTTCGCTCCCGAGCGCGCCCAGGCAGTTTATCCGCTACCTGGAAGAGGACAATCGCCCCCAGATCAGTCTGGACGTCGACTATGAGAACGGGATGGGGATCTCTGTCGGACGGCTCAGGGAGGATACGGTGTACGACTGGAAATTCGTCGGCCTCTCACACAATACGGTGCGCGGCGCCGCGGGCGGCGCGGTGCTCTGTGCGGAGCTGTTAAAAGCACAGGGGTATATCGCGAAGAAATAAAGACGCTGTCTGTCCAAAGCGGCTAAAAGGAGTCAGGGAATGGAGCATTTTATCACAGGGATACAGGTCATAAAGCTGGGGAATCTGGAAAATATAGAAATCGTGCTGAATAAAAACGAGCGCCAGCATCTGATTCTGACAGGAAAGAGCGGTTCTGGAAAGTCGACGCTGCTTTCGGGGATCCGGAAATACTTAGAGGCGGTAAACGACGGCAGGCTTTCCAATATGAACGAGCTTTACATGAAGCTGTTAAAGGACAGCAGCGAGAAAATCGCCGGCGCGCTCACGCCGGCGGAAAAATCGGAGGCCGAGAATCATTACAAGCGCAATCTGGAGTATGTACAGAAGTTCAGCGACGGCGTGGAACTCCTGTTTTACCGGTCGGACGATCTCGACGTATGTTACCGCGAAGGCAGATTCCTCACCGCTTATTTTCCGGCGGACAGAAGGCTTGACATCGCGAAGGCAAAAGGGGTGGAGGATGTAAAGCTGAACAAGGTTTACGGGATCGGCGAGGAACCGGGGAGGCTTTTGCTGAAATATATGATCCACTTAAAGACACAGCAGGCGTATGCGAAAAATGAAGGTGACGGTAAGAATGCGGAGCTGATCCAGCGTTGGTTTGCGCGGTTTGAGGAGGCGCTGAAGATCCTTCTGGACGACGAGAGCGTACGCCTTGCCTACAGCTATCGGGAGTATGATTTTAAGATTATCCGGAAAGGCTGGGAGCCGTTTTCTTTTGACGCCCTTTCAAGCGGACAGTCGGCGGCGCTTTCCGTTGCGGCGGATCTGATTCTGCGGATGGATCAGGACTGGCTTTCGGACGGGGAACTCAGTCATTATGACAAAGAGGGGATCGTGCTGATCGATGAGATCGAGGCGCATCTGCATGTAGATCTGCAGAAAATGATACTGCCGTTTCTGACCCGTTTTTTTCCGGGGATGCAGTTTATTGTGACGACACACTCGCCGTTTGTGCTGGAATCCATTTCCAATGTGATGATATACGATCTGGGGGAAGATTTTCTGTGAACCGGTTTGAGGTTTTTACTTTTGAAAAAGAGTGAGGAGGGGATGCTGGATGATTTCGACGCGAAGCGAAAAGACATCGATCAACTGATGAAGTAGGTGGTGCCCGCACTGTCCTGGGAGGGAAACGAGCCATGATCACAAGAAAAATTGCGCGAAACGGGATGCGCGGCAGGAAACGAGCGTCAGCGCTCCTGATTCTGGTTCTGGGATGTACGTTTCTGTTTATCACGGCGGCGATATTGCTTGAGACGAGCATGAAAGAGACAAAACTGCGGCAGCGGGAGCAGCTCTATGGCGCCTGGCAGGCCGCGTATTTCCGCGCGGACGCCGCTGTCAGGGAGCGGCTTTTAAGCGAGCCGGAAATATCGGAGACGGCGGTTTCT
>CANDFU010000238.1 GCA_947384095.1 uncultured Roseburia sp.
CCGAGATCTACACTATAACCTACACTCTTTCCCTACACAACGCTCTTCCGATCTCGGTTATTCTTCTTACGCCGACTACGGCCGGTTTGCATCCGGGCGTCGGATTCAGTCTGCGGCGGACGGCCCTGCGGAGCTTGCCATTATTCAGAAGCAGGATGCGCAGATTCGCGGTTACGATGCGGGGACGCGCAACATAGGCACCGCGCAGGATCTTTTAAAGGTTTCTGACGGGGCCATGGCGGGGATTACGGATTATCTGCAGCGTATACGGGAGCTTGGCGTACAGGCGTCCAACAGCGCGCTGCTGACGGATTCGGATCTGGAAGATATCCAGATGGAGATTGATCAGCTCAAGCAGGGGATTTCGGACATTGCGTCCAATACGAATTTCAACAGGAAGAATCTGCTGGACGGTTCTTACAACAATCTTCATGTTGCAGCGAACGCAGACGGAAGCGGAATGGATCTCATGATGTCGGATGCGACCTTGCAGGCGCTCGGCATTGCAGATTTTGATGTGACGAAAGAATTCAGCCTGGATACGATTGACAGAGCGCTTGAGAAGGTGGGAAGTGGGCGCAGCAGCATGGGGGCGCAGAGTAATGCGCTGGAATATGCGTATAACTACAATACGAACACGGTGCTGAATACGACTGCTTCAAAGAGCCGCCTTGAGGATCTGGATTTTCCGGCTGCAATATCGGAGCAGAAGAAGAAGCAGACCCTGCAGGAATATGCAATGTTCATGCAGGTTAGGAGACAGCAGGACGAAGCGAACAGGATGCGCAGATTATTTATGTAAACGCATGCAGGTCTGATGCGGAGCTTAAGGGACAGCGGGAAAGCGATGCTGTCCCTGTTTTTTCCTCAAAAATATTAAGGCCTGGAAAGCGTGTCTGAATTTGTTTGTCTCAATTGAATCTGGTGCTTACAAAGAGCCGGCGGAAAAGGCCATACAGCGCGCCGCCGGGCTCCCGTTTAATATTGATAAAGGGAAAGCACATACGGGCCGTTCGGATACAAAGACGGCGCGGGTAAAATAGATTGGATTTCCGCTATAACGGCATAAGGATTAGTGTCTGTGCGTTGTCTGGCACAAAATCCGTTTATAAGAAAAAGGCGGCGCAGAAATGAGGAGTAATATGGGAAGAGGCGGAGGAAGCGGAACTAGTGGAGGAAGAGGCGGCGGGGGAGGCCGTGGATTTTCGAGTCACCGTTCGGGAGGTTCGGGAAACAGAGGAAGCAGCGGATTTTCCGGTCACCGTTCGGGGAGCAGTCCGAGGCCGTCGCCACCCCGGAGGGAGCCGCCGCGAAGAGAGCCGCCGCGGAGAGAACCGCCTCCGCCGCGTCACGGAGGCGGTTTATTCGGAGGCCCGCCGCCTCCCCCGCGGTATAGAGGCGGGTATGGAAGCCCGCCGCCCCCGCCGCGGTACGGAGGTCCGCCGCCTCCCCCGCGGTATGGAGGCGGGTATGGGCGGCCGCCGCGTCGAAGGACTTTATTTGGAAGACGGCTGACTGCCCCGCCGCCCCGGTATGGGTATGGCCCGGGGGGAACAGGCGGCTTTTTCGGCGCAATCGGAATGGCAGTCAGGTATCTTTTTCTATCGCTGATCGTATTCTTTCTGATTGCACTGATTGTTGCCGTTGTTTTCGCGGTGAGTATGTCCGGAAAGAAACAGAAAGACAGGTCGGTAAATGAGATTGCGGCAGATAAAAACGGAGCGATATCTGATCAGAGTGGAATCCCGAAGGATAAGGGAGGAGAGAAGGCGGCGAAGGAAAAGCTTGCGGAGAATGCCTGTGTGCGTTCAGAGCAGGTGATCAATGATATGCTCAGCTGGCTTTCGGATACGGAATCCGTGAAAAGAGAGATAGAGTATTTTTATCAGAAAACTGGCGTTCAGCCGTATCTTCTGATCTGTGACCGCCTGGACGGGAAGGGCGGTGAGATTACGGATGAAGAGGCGGAAAATTATCTGAAGGGAATGTACGATACACTCTATGATGACGAGGGGCATATGATATTTGTGTTTATGGAATATGCAGAGTCGGAGTACGTGACGTTTCTTTATACGGGGGAAGCGGCGGATCGTGTGATTGACAGTGATGCGCGGGAAATTTTCCTGGACAATGCGGATTATTTTTACACAGATGCTTCTTTGTCGGACGATGCATATTTTGCAAAGATCTTCCATGATTCTGCGGAAGGGATTATGAACAATTAATCGGGCAGGGAAGGTTGATTCCCCTGCCCGCCGCGCCAACGGCAGGCTCCCATATGTGGATCTGCGCATTCAAAAGGCCCCTGCGGGTATGATCTGCAGGGGCTCTTTTATCGCAGCAGTGATTGTTTTGTAAATTGTGCAGGCTGTCAGCGTATCATTTTCTATGGTGTTCCTGTGTTTTCATGATTTCGACCAGTTCTCTTAAAACGCGAATCTGCTCTTCATTTAAATCGTTTACCTCGATAACGCAGGAGTTTGGATCCGAGAGTGATCTTCCAAGGATATAATCGGTGGAAGTGTGATAGATATCGGCCAGGGCGATAAGTCGGTCCAGACTTGGATTGCGCTCCGTCTTTTCGTACGCACTGATCAGTGCAGAGGTGACGCCAAGCCGTTTTGCCACAGCTGTCTGAGAAAGCTTGTGCTTTTCACGTAATTCAATTAATCGTTCTGCCATATTTTTATCCATAGCTGCCATCCTTCCGGGTATAGGAAATATCATAAACATTCCACGGGTGCGGTTAAGACTGCGATACGCGCCAAAGTAAATTTTGTGGATCATAAGTCAGACATTTTGCAGTTTGTCCTGCTTTTATCTGGTTTGTCGTTTACTATAAAAATATTAAACGACTGAATGATACTTATGGTAACATTACGGTCAAACAAAAGTTGCGTAGTCCTTTCTGTCTATAAAATTTCCTGCGTTTTAAGAAAAAAGAATCCTGTGTGAAAGGATTCTTTTTGGTACTAAATAATATGTTTCATCTGGTTAAAAGCCGTCTCCCTGTCTGAAACCGGTCCGGTTGATTATCTCTGCGCTGTTTGCAGATACGGTATCGGACGGTACATAGTCTGTCTCTCCGAACAGAAAAGAATGCAGTTTAGTCACGTTGGATGAAAGATCGCAGGGAATAACGACGCTGCCGACCTTATCGTATGTCTTGGACGTTTTTTCAAACGGGAAACCGGCGGTCTCGCCGATATCATAGTTAAATATTTTT
Organism: uncultured Roseburia sp.; assembly: GCA_947384095.1. Lineage (GTDB taxonomy): Bacteria > Bacillota > Clostridia > Lachnospirales > Lachnospiraceae > Roseburia. The sequence continues at coordinate 3,227 of CANDFU010000238.1, forward strand.
GCCGCCAGCGCGAGAATATCTGTGTTGGAGAAACTCGTCTGGATATCGGAAAAGGCCTGGTTGATCAGACGGTTTATCGTGAGAAGGTCTGATTGCTGCGCTTTCTGCATCATTGCGCCAAGGACAGCCCGCTGGCGTTCGGTACGCCGGTAGTCGTCTCCCCCGCCGTAACGGATGCGCGCAAAGGCACATGCCTGCACGCCGTCAAGCGTAAGTGTGCCGCCGGACGTGGGGCAGGAGGAAGTATGGCCGGTAATCTCATTGATTTCCCGGATATAACCCTGCATCAGGTTTGCCTCGTCATCGGTGATGGTCAGTTCAATGCCGTCTAACAGGTCGACGCATTCCACGATTGCATTGAAGTCGACGGTTACGTAGTCGGTGATCGCAAGGTCGAGGTTCGTGTTCAGCATGGATATGGCCTGCTCTGGTCCGCCCTTTGAGTAAGCGGCGTTGCACTTCTGATAAGTTCCGCCTCCGGTGTCGAGATAGGAATCACGGTAAACGGAAACCAGTCTGATCTCGTTCGTCCTGTTGTTAATACTTGCGAGCATGATCACGTCGCTGCGGCCGCGGGACAGGCTGCCGTTAGAGCGGTTGTCAAGGCCAAACAGGGCAATTGTCCTGTAATCGGCCATAATATCCTGTGTCTCCTGTGAGATGCCTTCGTTGATGGAGATGTTGTCCATATCCAGTTTGTTTTTTTCGATTTTAGACAGCTT
>CANDFU010000239.1 GCA_947384095.1 uncultured Roseburia sp.
CGATTACGCCAGGAACGGGTAAGTATTCTGCGCGTATTCAGACGCATCATAATAAGCACGGCAATCGGTATAAAATTAATCTGCAGATAAATCCCTGCGTCCACAGAACCCCTCCTTATCTCTTATCCTTTTTCAAGTATCTTTTTCTCTTTTTTTCCCATTTTGTGCTCATACATCCGCTCATCCGCCTTTTGGATCAGTTCTTCCAGGCTCCCGCTCTCATTCTCACTCCACATCGCACAGCCTATGCTCAGGGAAAGCTGGTATGGCTTATTTTCTTCCTTATTATATTGTTCTGCTTCCTCGTTCAGACGCCGTATCATTTCCCCGGCCTCCTCAATGTTCTTCCAGTTTCCCACCACGGAAAACTCATCTCCCCCATACCGTGCCAGAAACACAGGCTCCCGCTGTGCAGCATGCCTCAAAATATCAGCCGTCTCACAAAGCGCCCTGTCTCCGGCGGCATGTCCGAACCGGTCATTGATACTCTTAAAATCATCTACATCCAGCATCAGAATACCCCATTCCTGTCCGCTGCCCTGTTCTATCTTTTTGTGAAGATAGCGGTCAAACTCTCTGCGGTTATTCAGCCCGGTCAGTCCATCCATCGTTATCTTCTGATTCTGGGTATTAATATAGACAAACAAAATGGAAACCGACATACAGGGAATCCCAATCCACCAGTCTTCCCAGAAATGATCCGTCAGTATGCCCACAAGAGAAAAAATGGAAAAAAAGCGCAGAAATTCGCACTCCTGTCTTCTCTCTCTCGAAGTCTCCTTCCGGCCCGCGGCCGTCACAAGAATCGCCCCCGCCAGAAGCAGAATACAGTCAACGCATTCCGGAATCCAGTAAAATGCTTCTCTCCGGTACAATCGATCCGGGCCAATGGAAAAAATCAGATGCGTCCACGGCGAACCCGCGATCACCACCGCATACACGATAAACGAAACAGCCAGAATACCGGATACCGCTTTTTTGCCCTTCTGCAGCCGATCTCCGTAAAGCCGGAAGCACAGATGCACAATCCAGCATCCGAAGACAGACGCCCGAAGAAGAATCTCGACTATCTGCACCACCCAGGGAAGGGCCGACGGTACGGGCCACGACCAGTCCGCCAGGCTCCACCCAAATATGTCTACAGCCATAATGCACATTGTCAGCAGAACCAGGCAGTTAAAAATCCGCTTCTCTTTTGCCTGCTTCCCTTTCTTTCGATTGTCAATATATAAAATCAACAGCATACTCATCGGAAAAAGATGGATGCTCAGATGCGTCAACGTTGTCATACCTTTTCCTCACATACTTTTTTCCCATTATAGCACTTCTGTTTTATTTTGTCAGTAATGTTACGCTGTAACAGGCATAAAAAAACGCCTTTTCATTAACGAAAAAGCACAGAACCTTTCTTTTTTTCCGGATATATGCCATAATAATACCCGAAAGGATGTCAGGCATATGGAATCAGAAAAAAGAAAACAAAGTATATTTGAGCGCATCCAGAGGGCGATTACCGGGACTGGTTTTCTCCCCGATCACTTCCACGGGGAAGAGGAAGAACCAGGCGACGGAACGCTTAAATTTATGCCGGGCGCGCTGGAGGGAATCCTGAATCACCACAGTTCCGGTAAAAATGGCGATAAACAGCATCGCGACAGGGCCATCTCCGCCTTTTTGAAGGATCATCTGACAGACGATTTTGAAACGACAATCCGGCTGTATGAGCGGCAATGGGGCAGCCTTAACATCGCCCCTTTCAGAGACAGTATCCCACTGTTGATCCTGGAAAAAAAAGAAGAATACGATGCCGGGCGACTGGCGGCGCTGGCATACGCCTTTATGACAAAGGCCGTCAAGGCCGAGGCCGTAAAAATGGGGCTGGTATTGATGACTCTGTTCGACACGACAGAAGACGCGGCAACAAAAGAAGCCTTCCGCACACTCGGCTGCTGTGAAGATTTTACGGATTATGTTTTAAGGAACACGACAGACTGGCCGGATGATGAACGGAACCAGTTCTGTTTTGCACTGGCAAAAAGGCTGCATGGCTGGGGAAAAATCAATGCAGTGGAACGTCTAAACGCAAATACGGATGAGATCAGAGAATGGCTCCTGGGCGAAGGCTGTAAAAACACGATCTTATACGGATATCTTGGACTTGAATGCGCAGAAAAATGTGATTACAAAAACCGTCTGCAAAAAGGAGGACTCACCGAATCCGAACTTTCCGGCGCATACGATATTATGGAAGGGCTGCTCGACGAAGGGCCGTGCAGCGGCATCCGGGCACTTTCTGATCCGGAGGAAACAATTTACTGGTATCTGTGCGCAAATGAAGGGAAAACTGTGGATGCAGCATACCTTAAACAGCTCCTGTCCATTCACAGCTTTTTAAACGGCAACTGCACGCAAAGCAGCGACGAAACAGATACGCAGGCCGTTTCACAGACAACAGTCTCCGGGAAAACACGCTGGCGGGAACGGGCAGATGCAAAACTGACCGGACTTTTCGACACGATTGATACCCGTGAGATAATCGTACGCGGGCTTCAGGAAAACCCTTACGATGCCGTCTGTACCGCGCAGACGCTGCGGATTGACATCTCGGACCAACTTCTTGCACAGATGCGGCGCGATTTTGAAACCTACTATAGATTTGGATACTATTTCCTTCGACCGGCAGAATCCACGCCGCGTACCCGCAGGCTGGCCGCCGGCTATATTGATCTGTGCGAAACACACCTGGACTACAGCCGGCTCCCGGAGCAGGCCGGTTCCGCTCCCATTCACGATGGCTGCAGACACTGGAACGTCGATATGGCAGTCCAGTATCTTGACCAATACCCGGGCCTGGGAAAGGAACTGATCCGCGTCTCCCTCCATTCGCATCGTGTGCGCTGGCGCAGCATGGCGGTAAAAGCGCTTTTCGGGTGGAAAACCGCTCTGGGAACAACCCTTGAGGAATACGCACCGGAACTATCCGCGGATGTCCGCAGAGCGGCCGGGCTGGAAAACGATCACAGATTAACAGAGCGTTTTGCAGAGCTTCTAACCTAACCAAAACAGGCCGGAAGACGCCAGAGACAGAACACAACCGTTGGAGGTCACGATGAGAAGAAAGAAAATCCGCCGGCCCAAAAAAATAAAACCGGTCAGAAATATAAAGTCCATCCGGACTGTGAAACCAATCCGATTCTTAAAACCCATAAAAAAATGCATATTCTGATTGCCTGAAACGGACCCGGAATCCGGCAGAAAAAACTGGCCATTTCTGTTTTCTCCGCAATATCGCCTCGTCCATCCTTAAAGCAGAATGACAATACTCCCCCGCTGCGCGTCGGCGGGCCCAGGGATATAATCCTTAAAATAACACTTGTAATCAGACTCCCGGCACGATATGATATTATAAAAGTAGAGCAAGGGAAAAGGAGCTGATACAGCATGGCACGAAAAAAAAGGACCCTTCCGAAAAACTTCGAAGAGCTGATCCAGACAGCGGATATCCCGACGATCAAAGCTGTCTTTGACCGCTGCTCAGTGGATGCCGCAAGTGCAAAAACAGGAAAGACGGCGCTTTTTTATCCGGAGCTTCCGGAAGAAATCGCCGTATGGCTGCTCGAGCAGGGGGCCGACTTAAATGCCCGCAATCATTTCGGCCTGACCCCGCTGCATTCACAGGCCTCGGCCCCCGCCGGAAAGACCGCTGTCTATATAGCGCGCGGGGCTGATTTAAATGCCGTTGACGACCGGCAAATGACCCCGCTGCATTGTGCTGCCGGGGCATTCTGTCTTGAAAATGTATCCGTCCTTTTAGCGCACGGCGCCAGACATGACGTGCGTGAGATTCTGTTTCTCACCACGCCACTGGAATATATGCTCTCCGTCTGCCGTGCCAGAAACATTCCGGATGCCGTAAAAATTGCCGTGTGCTT
>CANDFU010000240.1 GCA_947384095.1 uncultured Roseburia sp.
CGGAATAGAGATCGCCACGGTGGGGCTTACTTCAATCTGGTTTGCAGGAGGAGCGCTGGCGGCGCTTCTTGGTTACGGACTGGGAATCGGCGGATTCGGGCAGTTTCTCATATTTGCCGGAGTTTCCCTGCTCCTTCTGGGATTTACAAGGCCCTGGGCGTTAAAGTACTTAAAGCCAAGGCTGGTAAAGACAAATTATGAGGAAGCGATCGGGCAGGATGTCTGTATCACGGAAACCATTGACAACAGGAAGGCGACCGGAACTGCCGTATTTAAAGGGCAGGAATGGACGGCGCGCGCGCTGGAAGACGGAAAAGTATTTGAGGCGGGAATGATCGCATCCGTCAGAGAGATCCGGGGAGTCACGATGTATGTGACGGAAAGTGACAACATGCCAAAGGTCGGACCGGGCATGGGAGGCTGATATGAAACCTGGAATGGTACCGCCGTTTTTTTCTGCAAAATAATATGCCGGGGAGAACAGACAGGAGGGAGTAAAAAGATGAAAATAGTATTTCTGGATGCGAAGACGGTCGGAGATGATCTGGATCTGTCAGGTTTTGACAGTCTGGGGGAGGTTGTAAAATATGATTTCTCCACTGCGGCAGAGGCCGGGGAGCGGACCAGGGATGCCGATGTCGTGATTGTAAACAAGGTGGAAGTCAATGAGACTTCGATCGGGAAGGCGGATCATCTGAAGCTGGTCTGTGTGACGGCCACGGGCACAAACAATCTGGACAAGGAATATCTGGAAAAGAGAGGGATCGCGTGGCGCAATGCGGCGGGATATTCCACGGAAACAGTGATGCAGCACACGTTTGCGCTCCTTTTTTACCTGATGGAAAAATTGCGTTATTATGACGACTACGTCAAGACGGAGCGCTATGTGGATGATGTGATGTTTACGCATTTTTCAAATACGTTTCACGAGCTGAGCGGGAAGACCTGGGGAATTGTGGGGCTCGGCGCGATCGGACGCCGGGTGGCGGATCTCGCGGGGCTGTTTGGCTGCCATGTTATTTATTATTCTGCATCGGGAAAAAACAGTCAGCCCGGTTACGAGCAGGTTGATTTTGACATGCTTCTCGGTACATCGGATATTCTCTCAGTACACGCGCCGCTGAACGAAAATACCAAAGGGCTGATGAATGCCGCGGCATTTGCGAAAATGAAACCCTCGGCGATCTTTTTAAATCTCGGGAGAGGGCCGATTGTAGACGAGCAGGCTCTGGCGGATGCGCTGAATGCCGGTGTGATTGCGGCTGCCGGGCTGGATGTGCTTTCTGCGGAACCTATGCGGAGCGATAATCCGCTCAGAGAGATCAAAGACAGTGAACGGCTCATTATCACGCCTCATATCGCGTGGGCAAGCCTGGAAGCAAGAATCAGACTGATGAAGACGGTGGAAGATCAGGTGAGGGGATATTTTTCCAGCGATGTCTGATGTAGAAATAAAAAACTCCAATGGGATAGATGGATTTATCCATCCCATTGGAGTTTTATTTATCTTCCATTTTTCTTAAGCGGGGATGCCGGAACATGGATTCCGCTTAAAAAGGAACGGTTCCCATATTCTTCCAGAAATGCATGAATCAGTCGTTTCTGTCTGTCGGGATCGTTCTGGCAGCCGAGCAGTTCCGCCAGAGCGTTCAGCCGGGCGAGATACAATTCCATTGATTTCCGGTACAGATCAAGAAAGCTTTCTTCCGACTCCAGGGCCGGGTTCCAAGGATTTTTCCAGCGGGCGCGGCGCAGATTAAAAGGGTCGGTCCGGAAAAAAAGGGAACTGCTCGGAATCAGCGGGGAGAAAAGCGGGTATCCCAGAAAAAGATGCTCCAGAAAACGGAACAGGACTTTTTTCTGGCCGGTTTTATCCTGCAGGATCCGCATGCCCAGACGTATGGAAAAGATGCCAAGCCGCATGGTAAGCCTGCCGACTTTCAGATGAGGAAAGGCTTTCTGATATGCCGCGTGCAGCATTGTTGCAATCACTTTTTTCTGGCGGTGTGTCAGTGCGATTGTGCCGTTGTTTGAAAAGCCGGCGGGCGTGCGGTGCAGTTTTTCAAAGAGAAGAGCGCTGTCGATATCAGTCTCTAAATAGGCGTGGCGGGAAAAATAGTCCTTTTCATGGCCGTGGAAATCCGTCATCGCATAGATGTATGGGTGACAGACCGTATCGAGGGTGTAATGTCCCAGAAATCCGGCCAGATAGGCTTCGGCGATCCTGCGGTCGGCATCCGAAGAAAAGGAAAGGCACGTCATAAGAAGGCTTTCAAAGAAAATATTGGAAGAGCCGTCGTGAGCGAGCGCGCCGGGATTACACCGGAGCAGGAGATAAGACGGAAGGTAATAAAAGAAAAGGTCGGGTCCCTGTAAGCCAAGGCCGAAGGCGGCGCGGTTTTGACGGAGATTGCTTTTAAAGGGATTACAGTCAAGTTTATGGTAAGTATCCCTGCCAAAAATGTAATGCGTGACAAATCCGGGCATGAGGAATTCTCCTTTCCGACGTGGGCGACAGCCTGATGGTTTGCTGGTAGTATACCCTTTTTCGGCAGGATTGTTAATATTTCGCAGAAAAAATTAAATAAAATGTAATAACTGATCTGCCGTATTCAATTTGCATTTCGGCGGCATTTGGTATATCCTATTCTACTATAGAGATGTATCCGGATGGGGAGGGAGCGGGGAGGCCGCAGGACTGAGAGAAAGGAGTGACGGCTGTCTGTGGTTTTTTTGGGAAGGACGGCAGCGCTGAAAAGAAATATGAAAATAGGATTATATTTTGACAGGGCAAATCTGATCAGGCTTGGAGCGGCCGCAGTCCTTGGGGCGGCGCTGCTTTTCAGAATCGGTTTTCCGGTATGGATTCTGGCGGGATTTCTGGCGCTGTATTTTCTGGTCAAAAGTCTGAAAATTGAGTTAAATAAAACATTTTCGTGGCTGTGGGCGGGGGTTCTGCTGACATCCGGCAGTGTGTTTACTGCATATCATATCCAGTACCTGTTGCTGGACGCCCAGCTGCGGAGCAAAATCAGCGATAATAAGATGATGCTCAATATCCTGTGCTGTATGGCAGTCTTCCTGGTGGCGCAGGCGATTGCGGGCCGTGCCAATATCGCCTGCATTGTCTCGCATGTCTCCCTGCTTCTTCTGGCCGGGGTCAATTATTTTGTATATCTGTTCCGCGGCAATGAATTTATTTTCAGCGATATCAAGTCCGCGCAGACCGGTCTTTCTGTGGCGGGAAATTATGAGTTTGTCCTGGATGTGCGCGCGGGATATGTGATTCTGATCTCGACGCTTTACGTTGCCCTGATGCGGAAGCTTTCGGTTCCGGTTCAGAGACGGGGGATTATGGCCGTGTCGGCGGTTTCGCTGGCCGTGTTTCTTGGCGTTTTTGTGGGCGCCCGGACGAAGGGAGTCGTGACGGAAACCTGGGAGCAGAAGGGAAGCTACCGGAACGGTTATCTGCTGAACTTTGTGCTGAGTATCCGGGACAGTTTTGTCGCGGAGCCGGAAGGGTATTCCGCCGAAGCGGTGGCAGAGCTGGAGGCACAGTATGGCGGGGATACGCCGACAGCGGCTGTGCAGGGAGGAGGAGACGGAGATAGAAAACCGACGATTATCGTGGTGATGAATGAGTCGTATGCGGATCTGAGCGTGGTGGGTGATTTTTCGGTGAATATGGAGCTGACGCCGTTTTACGATTCTTTAAAGGATAATACGTTGAAGGGATATGCATTGTCTTCCGTATTTGGGGCAAAGACGCCCAATTCTGAGTGGGAATTTCTGACGGGAAATTCAATGGCGTTTCTGCCGGGCGGTTCGGTTGTCTACCAGCAGTATATCACGCACACTCCGGATTCCCTTGTATCGGATTTGAAGAGAATCGGTTATACCTGCGTCGCCATGCATC
>CANDFU010000241.1 GCA_947384095.1 uncultured Roseburia sp.
TCTGGGCGATGGGACCGGCGCGAAAAGGCGCATCCCGGAGGCGCCCTGCCACAGACAGGGCGGACTTTCAAATCAAAATTATAAAGGAGGATCATGAAATGATCGCAAAGGACAAAAAACAGGGCATTATCGAGGAATATGGCAGGACACCGGGCGATACCGGTTCACCGGAAGTTCAGGTGGCGCTTCTGACGGCGCGCATCAAAGAGCTGACGGAGCATCTGCAGGCCAACCCGAATGATCATCATTCCAGACGAGGGCTTTTAAAGATGGTAGGACAGCGGCGCGGTTTACTGGCATACTTAAAGAAAATGGATATCGAGAGATATCGTTCTCTGATTGAGCGTCTGGGTCTTAGAAAATAGGAGGCATAAGCGGGCTTTCATGTCCGCCTGCAAAATAGAGCGGAGTAAATTTGCCGCTCTATTTTGCGTTTTCTGCCGGAAGTTTCCGGACGAAAGCGGCACGGAAGTGGAATCCGGGACCACTGAAATATCCATACGGCCTCCCGGCGGCGTATGGGGGTATATCGTGTGCATATTTCAGTAGTTTCGGCGCTTCTGTGATCAGTGGAAAAATGTGGCTGTCGTCTGCCGGCCTGTCGGTGAGGGACAGCGGATAGTCTGAAAAGAAAAAGGAGAAAAAACATGTACAAAAGTTTTTCAATGGAGCTTGGAGGCAGAACGCTTACGGTCGATATCGGGAGAGTCTGCGCACAGGCCAATGGCGCTGCGCTGTTAAAATACGGGGAGACGACGGTTCTCTCTACGATTACCGCGTCGGACAAGCCGCGGGACGGGATTGATTTTTTCCCGCTCAGCGTAGAGTTTGAGGAAAAGATGTATGCCGTCGGGAAGATACCGGGCGGATTTAACAAAAGAGAAGGGAAAGCCTCGGAAAATGCGATACTTACATCGCGTGTGATTGACCGTCCGATGCGTCCCCTGTTTCCCAAAGATTACCGCAACGATGTGACGATCACGAATATGGTGATGTCCGTAGACCCGGCCTGCCGTCCGGAAATCGTAGGCATGATCGGCTCTGCTCTGGTTGCGACGATATCGGATATTCCGTTTGCCGGGCCATGTGCGACGACGCAGATGGGGATGGTGGACGGCGAGCTGATCGTCAATCCGTCCCAGAAAGAATGGGACGGCGGCGATCTGCAGCTCACGGTCGCGTCCACGGCCGAAAAAGTCATTATGATTGAAGCCGGGGCGAATGAGATACCGGAAGCGCAGATGATCGAGGCGATATACAAATGTCACGATATCAACCAGACGATTATCGCTTTTATCAGTGAGATTTCCGCGGAAGTGGGAAAACCGAAGCATGCTTATACGAGCTGCGCCGTTCCGGAGGAGATGTCTGAGGCGATCCGTGCGATTGTGACGCCGGAGCAGATGGAAGAAGCCGTGTTTACCGATGAGAAGCAGAAGCGCGAAGAGAATATACGCGCGATCACGGAAAAGCTGGAAGAGGCCTTTGCGGAAAATGAGGAGTGGCTTTCTCTTCTGGGGGAGGCAGTTTACCAGTATCAGAAAAAGACGGTCCGCAAAATGATTTTAAAAGACCACAGGCGTCCCGACGGCCGTGCGATCGATCAGATCCGCCCGCTGGCGGCCGAGGTCGATCTGATTCCCAGGGTGCACGGTTCCGCGATGTTTACCCGTGGACAGACGCAGATCTGCGACGTCGTGACGCTGGCGCCGCTCTCCGAAGTACAGCGGATCGACGGGCTGGATGAAAATATCACGACGAAGCGCTATATGCATCAGTACAATTTTCCGTCCTATTCGGTCGGCGAGACAAAGGTGTCGCGCGGGCCGGGACGCCGTGAGATCGGTCACGGGGCGCTGGCGGAAAAGGCTCTGACGGCGGTGCTTCCCTCTGAAGAAGAGTTTCCGTATGCAATCCGCGCCGTATCTGAAACATTTGAATCCAACGGTTCGACTTCGATGGCGTCGACCTGTGCGTCCTGTATGGCCCTGATGGCTGCCGGCGTGCCGATCAGGGCGATGGTGGCGGGGATTTCCTGCGGACTTGTGACAGGGGAGAGCGACGATGATTATATTGTGCTGACCGATATCCAGGGGCTGGAAGATTTCTTTGGGGATATGGATTTTAAGGTGACGGGAACGCACAAAGGAATCACTGCGATCCAGATGGATATCAAGATTCACGGTCTGACAAGGCAGATTGTCGAGGAAGCGATCGCGCGCACAAGAGAGGCGCGGCTTTACATTCTCGATGAGGTGATGGCGAAAGCGATTTCCGAGCCGAGAAAAGAGGTCGGGAAGTATGCGCCGAAGATCATCCAGCTCCAGATTGATCCCATGAAGATCGGCGACGTCGTGGGACAGCGTGGAAAGACCATCAATGAGATCATCGACCGCACGGGCGTGAAGATCGATATCACCGACGACGGCGCAGTTTCTATCTGTGGGACCGATGCGGCGATGATGGAAAAGGCAGCCGGGATGGTTAAGATTATAACGACCGATTTTGAGGAAGGACAGATTTTTGTCGGAACCGTCGTCAGTATCAAAGAATTTGGCGCATTTCTCGAGTTTGCGCCGGGCAAAGAGGGAATGGTCCACATCAGCAAGATTGCAAAAGAGCGTATTAATCACGTTGAGGATGTGCTGACGCTGGGAGACAAGGTAAAAGTTGTCTGCCTTGGGAAAGATAAGATGGGAAGAATCAGTTTTTCCATCAAGGATGTCCCGGCCGGGGCAAAATAAGGTCCGAATACCGGGGAGTGCCTTGGCACTCCCCGATGTTATGGTGAAGAAACGGCGCTGCCTGGCAACCGGTTTCAGGATGCGTGAAAAGCGGCGCGGAAATGAGGGAAAATATGAACAGAGTCAGAACGAGATATGCACCGAGCCCGACGGGGAAAATGCACGTCGGCAACCTGCGGTCTGCATTGTATGAATTTTTGATTGCGAAGCATGCCGGAGGAGATTTTATGCTTCGGATTGAAGATACCGATCAGGAACGATTTGTAGAAGGGGCGGTCGATATTATTTACCGCACGATGGAGCGCGCCGGGCTTGTTCACGATGAAGGTCCGGATAAGGACGGCGGCGTCGGCCCGTATATCCAGAGTGAGCGGATGAAGACCGGCATTTATATGAAGTATGCGAAAGAGCTGATCGAAAAAGGAGAGGCTTATTACTGCTTCTGTGATAAAGAGCGCCTGGAGAGCTTAAAGACGGAGGTTGTGGAGGGCAAAGAAATCATGCTCTATGATAAGCACTGCCTCCATCTGAGCCAGAGTGAGGTGGAAAAAAACCTGGCGGAGGGAAAACCCTTTGTGATCCGTCAGAATATTCCGAACGAGGGAACCACGACGTTTCACGACGAGCTTTACGGCGATATTACGGTGGAGAATGCAGAGCTTGACGATATGATACTGATCAAATCCGACGGGTATCCGACGTACAATTTTGCAAATGTCGTGGACGACCACACAATGAAAATCACACATGTGGTACGCGGAAATGAATATCTTTCCTCCGCACCGAAATATCAGCGCCTGTACGATGCATTCGGGTGGGAGTCTCCGTGCTACATTCATCTGCCGCTGATTACCGACGAAAACCACAAAAAGCTCTCCAAGCGCAGCGGCCATTCCTCTTTTGAGGATCTGCTGGAGCAGGGGTTTCTGCCGGAGGCTGTGGTAAATTATATTGCGCTGCTCGGGTGGAGTCCGGAGGATAACCGCGAGATTTTTACACTGGACGAGCTGATCGGGGAATTTGATTATCGCAGAATCAGCAGGTCCCCGGCCGTATTTGACGCCGCAAAGCTGCGGTGGATGAACGGAGAATATATAAAGGCCATGGATTCCGAGGCGTTTTATGCGCTGGCGGAGCCTTATATCCAGATCGGAAGAGCGTCGTG
>CANDFU010000242.1 GCA_947384095.1 uncultured Roseburia sp.
TTATTCCCGGAAAGATCATTGAATCGTCAAAACGGGAGCGCGGCGGCCCGGGCGGCTATGAGCTGAAGCTGATGTGCCTGGACGGGGCGGTGAAATATATAAGGGATAAGCGGTTCGGATATGCGGACGTCAGGATTATCAATGAACATGCGGCGTTTCCGTATGCCGTTACGGCTTTTACGCACACCGGAGAGGAAAAAGTGCTGATACAGGGGATGGAGCGGGGAAATACATGCGGTTATATTTCCAGAAATATGGCCGATCTGACGTTACAGCTCTTTTTAAAAGATACGGAACAGAATGTCCGCTATCAATACCACTGCGCCGTCAATCCCGATACGTTTGTGTATGCGGAGGCGGACGCTATTGTGGAAGCGTATGGCGGCGGGATTGTACAGGACGATGTGGACGCTATTGTGGAGCGGGAACTGCGTTTTTTTGTGCTGGCGGACGAGGAACGCTGGGGATTTCGCGTTGTTCCCATCCTGCGCCGTACGGAAGAACTGATGCTTGGAGAGGAGCAGTTTTTCCTGTTTGAGACGGAGGGGTGGCTTACTAATTTTTTTGATGGGACGAAATAGTTGACAGAGATTCAGAGAGGATTGTTCAGATGGGAAAAAATTATGTTGTGCGTGGCATGCAGGTGAAATGTACTTCCGGTTCCGTTCCAGGGTTTATTACCACCAATACGGGGCATGGTGTGCTTTATAAAGGAAAACCACTTTTGAATGCAAATGATCATGTTCCAAAAGTAAATCTGCCTTGTTTCGGTGTCTGCGCAAATCTACAGGGAATGCCCTGTCAGACAGCTACGCTGCTGTCCTGGATGAATTGTAATAATCAGTATCTTATTGATGGCGCCCCTGCACTCACAACGGACAGCAAATGTGTGTGCACGCTTGGAGGGATTATAAGTTTTCAGGACGCGGGTGCTGCGGCTGGAAAGCCAACAGATGTAAAGGAGGAAAAGAAAGAAAAAAAGAAGCTGCCTAAACCGGTTTATAAAGATTCGACGAGGGACTTTACGGCAAAATATGAAGGCAGGATCAGATATGTAAGGATTAATAATAACGGTTCATTTACGATAGGGTATGGATATGATTTTACAGAAAAGTCGGACCCGGGCATGTTTGAGAAATATCTTCAGAAAGATGAGACTGGAAAGGTAAAGGCAAAAACAGAAAAAAAGAAAGATAAAAATGGGAAAGAGTTTGAAGAAAGGATAGAAATACCGGATGAAGACGCAAAAAAGTTGATTAAAGAAGCCGCCGGCAAACTGGGTATTCTCAAGGCACTTGATCAGTTTATTGCAGGAAAGGGATATGGGAATACGACAAAGGAGCTTACGATTAACCAGAACCAGTATGACGCTTTGTTTAGTTATTTTTATTCGAACGGATCCAGTGTCTTTACAGATGATACCTATAATCGGTGGAAGAAAGCAAAAGGTGAAAAGGAGAAAAGGGCGGAGGCCAGGGTTGCGCTGAGGGATTATCTGATTAATAATAATGAAAATTATGACGCGAAACAGATTAAGACGCTATTTGTAAACAGCAAAGGAGCAAATGTAAAATATGATTACAAAGGGAGAAGAGAAGCTGAGGCAGATTTATTCTCAAAGGAATAGTGTATGTAAGTATGTTGCTGGTTGGAAGTGATGGAGGAAATAGTATGCTGATAAAGGCCATACCGTTGCTGGAGAATGGATTCATCTTAAAAAGAAATATGCTTACTGCGATTGCGGATGCAGCGTTTCTGACAAGTGAATATCTGTATAAGGGCTTTTCTGACGGGATTTTGTCCGGGTGTGGACTGGATGTGTCAGAAGGGATGATCACCGTGAGAGAAGGTGCGGTGTTGTCGGACGGACAAATCTTTCTGATCAGGGAGGCGTTGAAGATTCCCTATGTACCGTCAAATAAAACTGTGGTTTTGAAACTATGTTTTTCTAATGAGCTTCGCGATGCAGACTGTGTTTACAGGGAGATGGATGTTGTGCTTACTGAGCGGACGGAAATTCAGAAAGGGGAGCTGGAACTCTGCCGCTTTAAGCTACAGGAGGGGGCTGTGTTGCGATCCAGGTATCGGGATTTCGAGGACCGGGATACAGAGTATGACACTTTAAATACGATTTATGCACCTTATGCGGCAGCGGTCAGGGAGACTTTATCCCCGGATATTACCAGAAGCTTTGCGCGGGAAATGATGAAAAATGGAACGATTTCTGATTTTGACGCTCTTTTTTGTCTTCAGCTTCTCAGTCAGCGCAGACCGGTGGAAAAAGAAGCTTTGCAGATGTATATCAGCCACAGAAAAAAAGCGGAACCGGAGGACATGTCCAATATAGCAGTTTATCGGGAACTTGTGAAAATACTGCGGCAGGAGAGAGGGGCTGTTAAGCCTGACATTGTGCAGAAAAAGAAAAGATGGAAGATAACCATGGATTGAAGCAGAAAATGGTATAGGAGACGGGATATGTCATATGTGGATGAGGATATTATAAGACAGCGGGAGCTGGCAGAGCAGAAGCAGAAGTTGCAAAGCCTGGAAAAGACAGTGGTAGAAGAAGAATACCAGTCTGTTTTTAACGGAGAGGTTCTGCTGGACGGACAATCTGTTACATTTACGGAACGTTTGTTATTTGAGGATAAGGTTGCAGTATGGATGCCAGAAGATTTTGTAACATTTTCGCCAGAGCAGATTGCACGGATTTATATCCTCGGAAATAAACCGGAGCTGGTGTTTGGAAATTCTTCTCTTAAGTTTTCCATTGGATTTCACTATACGGAGCAAAGATTATCTGACGCGTATATGGGGGAATTTTCAAAGCTTGCGAGAGTGATGCTTGAGCAATCGGGACCAAAGGTACGGATTATCTCCGAAAAAATAAAAAAAACGCAGAATCATACCATTTCCAGTCTGGAGCTGATTTCACATTCGATTGTAGATGCAATTTATAATATACTGTTTTTTTGCTCTCTGGACGAAAGAGTACTGATTGGTTTTCTTAACTTTAATTATGAATCTTTTGAAATATATGGCGCGGTAGCAAAAGAGATATTGCAATCATTTCGTTTTATGGATGAGACTGAGGTAAAAGAAATTTTTGTAGATATGGAAGGCCAGGAACCTGTTTAAGATCCGGTACAGATAAATTAAAAATGGGGAGGGAATGGACATGGAAGCAATATCACATGTGAATATTAAGATTAGCGGGTTTCCGTTTCAACGAATCATCTCGCTTACCATAAAGCATAACCCGAATGAACATGGAACAGCGGAAATTGTAGGGGAAATTGATGCAAAACAGGCTGTAGATATTGTGCGGCGTGTGGATGAGAAGACGGATATTTCGATTACGACATCTGCAAAAGGGCAGCCGGAGATGCTGTTTTACGGGTGTGTGGGCAATTTGCTGCTGGAACGGGGAAATGAGTATAGTCAGATCCGGCTGCAGCTTCATTCGGTAAGTCGTAGAACGGATATCGTTAAGGGGAGCAGGACATTTCAGAATACGGGAAAGAAATATAAAGATATTGTATCAGAGGTCATAAAAAAAGAGGCTCCAAATGCGGATCTGGATATGAGAGTGACGGATCTGGAAATTGGAAATCTGATTATGCGGTATAATGAAACCGCATGGGAATTTGCAAAGCGTATGGCCGCAAAGCTTCATGCGCCATTGATTGCCGCTGTCAATCTGGCATATCCGCAGATCTATATTGGTCTGCCGCCGGGAGGAAAGAAAATAAAAGTAAAAGAGCATTTTTTTTCTTATGGGAGTAATGTCAGTGGTTTTGTGCAATCATCTTCCGGGATGGCTGAAGATTTTGCCGGAGAGTGGGTGGAGACTGAGATCGGAAGAGCACACGTCTGAACTCCAGTCACCTCTCGTCATCT
>CANDFU010000243.1 GCA_947384095.1 uncultured Roseburia sp.
CCATGTGTGTGTTGTTGGCGCTCTGCGCCTCTGCTCTTAACGCTGTGTTGTTCATCTCGTGAACCTCCTTTTCATTTAATAAAATGACTATTACCAAATGTGCATTTTAATTTGTTGGACTAGCCTGACCTTACAATTTCTTCATAAAAGGCTAAATCCTGCTTGAAAGGCGAAAAAAAGAGCGTTTCGATTATTTCCGAAACGCTCCTCAGGAATCTGTGGATTTACACTGATTTTGTTGGACTTCGAGATGAAAAATGCATTATAGCGTATTATGATGTACCAACGCAAAAAATTTTGTTGGACATTTGTTGGACTTTTGGTATCTTTGTTGTACCCCAAATCCGCATCATACTCAACATTTTTTACTCAAATTTTGAATTGTTAATCTTCTAATAACACACGTTTTCTTTCTATCATTTCCCCGATTCTCTCGATATATTGGGAAACATCCTTGACGTTCTCACTCCGCTCAATGCGTCCGTCCGGATACACCCTTTTCGATACGCTCCCAGCACCGCAGGCGACTATGGTCTGTTTCTCCTCCATCATCAGAATATTATAAATACCGGCCTTTTCCGGCTTTGCATACCCCACATTTTCGAGATTTCCGGCCATGCTCTTCTGACGGTACAGATAGTAAGGCGCAAGCCCCATCTTTTGTGCATAAGCCGCCGCCAGTTCCATATGTTCCTGGGTATTGACCATGCCGTACCCCTCATAATCTTTCCTGAACAGATTCAGCCGCGCCGCCCGCTTGAGCGCCAGCGAATGCACCGTGATATTGTCCGGCCTTAAGGCCTGCACCTGCTCCATCGTATCCCGCACGTCGTCAATCGTTTCCCCCGGCAGTCCCATAATAAAATCCATATTGATATTGTCGAACCCAAGCTCCCTGGCCATGCCAAAACAGGCAACCGTCTGCTCCACCGTATGGCGCCGGCCGATCAGCTTAAGCGTTTCCTGCTTCATCGTCTGCGGGTTCACGGAAATACGCGATATCCCATGCTCTTTCAGCACCAGAAGCTTATCCCTTGTAATGCTGTCCGGCCGCCCCGCCTCCACGGTAAACTCCAGACAGTGCGAAAGATCAAAACTGTCCTTTATTTTTCCCAGCAGACGATCCGACTGCGCAGGGCTCAGCGTCGTCGGCGTCCCGCCGCCAATATAGACCGTATTCAGATGCCTGCCGGAAAATCCCGCAGCGGCAAAATCGATCTCTTTCTCCAGGGCATCCAGATAATCATCCACCCCGGACTCCCACGCGGCCAGAGGATAAGAGGTAAAAGAACAGTAAAGGCACGTCGTCGGGCAGAAGGGAATCCCTATGTAAAGGCTGTATCCTTTCTCATAATCGAGCTTTGATAACAGCTTATATTCCCGCCCGGCGATATCCGCCGCCAGTTCCGCCTTCTGCAGCGACGTCAGGTATGTGTCGCGCATATACCGTACCGCCGCGGCCCTTCCCTTTCCCTCTTCCAGAAATTTCATCGGAATCTTCGTCGGCCGGATTCCCGTGAGCGTCCCCCATGGAAGCTCCTTTTTTGTTTCCCGCGACAGGATCTGATACAGGTTTCGTTTCAACCGGTTTTTCGTATCCACACGATCTGAAAAATCCACCGGAAATTCCACGCAGCCCGGTTCGAACAGCGTTTCGCAGCCTTTCTCTGCGTCCTTATACTCCGCGTATGCAATCCGGACGGCCTGCTCAAGATAATCCACCCTGAGCCGAAAATCAGCCTCTTTTTGACCCGGCTGCCCCTCCGCCGACACGACGACATCCTGTCCGGGATAAAATGCTTTTGCCAGAGAGTAAATATCATATTCAAAATCCGGCCGGTTTAACTTTATTTCTATCATAACGCTCCCGTCTGCCCCGCCTACAGATACGGATTGTACATCCGCTCTGTACCGATCGTTGTATTTTCATTGTGCCCGGTATAAACTGTCACCGCATCCGGCAGTATCATTAATTTTTCCCTGATGGAGCGGACAAGCTCCGACATGCTCCCCTTCGGAAAATCCGTCCTCCCCACAGACATATGAAACAGGGTATCGCCGGCAAACAGCGCATTCTGATAGGAAAAAAAGTAACAGCACCCGCCCACCGTATGCCCCGGTGTCGCAAGCACACGGATATGGAAGCCGGCCAGGTCAATCTCCTGTTCGTCTTTTAAATACACGCCGGCATGATACGCTTCCTCGCGGCCCTGCCAGCCGCTCAGATTTAATCCCGGGTTTTCCAGCGTCTCCTTCTCATGTGCCTCGGCATATATTTCAATCCCGAAGCGTTCCGCCAGCTCCGCCGCCGCGGATGCATGGTCAAAATGGCCGTGTGTCAGCAGAATGGCGGCCGGTTTCAGTTCTTCTTTCTCAATCGCTGCGGCGAGCCCTTTCGCCTCCGCTCCCGGATCGATGATCAGCGTCTCTTTCGTGTCGTCGTTGACTGCGAAAAAACAGTTCGTCTGTACCGGTCCTACCACAAATTGTTTCACTTTCAATGGAACCATAAGCTTACCTTTCCTTTCGTATCATCAGATCTTAACTGCCCGCTTCCGCGGCTTTCTCTGCGCGGCTTTTATAAAACGGAAGCGAACCACCCGCCGTTTTCAGCCTGTGGTCCGCTCTATATCTATCACACTCTCAATCTGGCGCAGCTTTGTGATCACGCTGGTGAGCTCTTCCCTGCCTTTCGTGCTGAAAGACACATCGATCGTCGCCACACCCTGTCTGCTGGTCTTGGAATGAATCGCATTGATATCGATCTCCCGCTCCGTAAATACCCGTGAAATATCCACAAGAAGCCCTGTCCGGTTATTTCCGAATATCTTGATCTCCGCAAGATACAGGCCGCCGCCCTCCGAAGCCTCATCGTGCTGCCATTCCGCATCGATCAGCCGTTCCCGCTCCATCTCTGAAAGATTGATAACGTTGATACAATCCGTCCGGTGAATCGAGACCCCCCGTCCTCTCGTCACAAAACCGACAATCTCGTCGCCCGGCACCGGACTGCAGCACTTGGAAAAATGAACCGCAATGTCATAAAGGCCTTTGACGATAATCCCGCTCTTTGAGCGCGGTTCCTGCGCCCGCTCTTTTCCCGCCGAAATCGCCTCCATCACTTCTTCGTCCGTAATCCGCGCGAGATGGTCTTTTTTGTACTCTTCGTACATTTTATTGACGATCTGGCCCTCTTTTAAACCTCCGTGGCCGATGGTCGCCAGACAGGCATTCCAGTCGTGAAATCCGTATTTGCGCAGGATCTTATTCTGATATTCCGGCTTGTTGATATCCGGAAAATGAATCCCCTTCGCCTTGCAGGAAGCCAGGAGCAGCTCCTTCCCGCGGATAATGTTTTCCTCCTTCAGCTCGCTGCGGAACCATTGATTGATCTTGTTTTTGGCCTGCGTGCTCTTTACAATGCCAAGCCAGTCACGGCTGGGCCCCCGCGAATTCTGGGAAGTGATAACCTCGATCCGGTCTCCGTTCTGTATGACATAATCAATCGGCACAAGCTTGCCGTTGACCTTGGCCCCGATCATCTTGTTGCCGACCGCCGAGTGTATCGCGTACGCAAAATCAATCGGCGTCGAACCGTTCGTCAGATTTTTCACATCCCCGGTCGGCGTAAAACAAAATACGGTATCGGAAAACAGATCCAGATCACCTTTTAAAAGATTCATAAACTCCCGGTTGTCGGACATATCCTGCTGCCACTCCAAAATCTGGCGGAGCCAGCTTAACTTTTCCTCCTCCGTCACGGTCGTGGGCACAGCCACGCCCCCGCTGTTCCCCGCTTCCTTGTATTTCCAGTGCGCCGCAATCCCGTATTCGGCCGTGCGGTGCATATCATAAGTGCGGATCTGTATCTCAAACGGCTGGCCGGT
>CANDFU010000244.1 GCA_947384095.1 uncultured Roseburia sp.
CAAAACGTGCGGTACGCCTGCGGATAACCAGGATCTTCCATCAGCACTGTCCTGCCTGCTCCCAGAATCTGTGTCAGAAGAAGCTGCAGATACTCATTTCCCGCCCCCAGGATGACGTCGGCGGCCCCGCAGTTAACCCCCCTGGCCTGGTGCAGATAGCGGGCAATCACACTCCGCAGGGCATATTCCCCCTGTCCGTCCCCGGCCTCAAGCAGTTCCCCCCGATCATCAGCCAGAATCATCCTGTTTATCTTCCGCAGGACAGGAAACGGAAAAGCTCCCGCATCGACCGCGTTTGGAGAAAAATCAGCTTTCAGCCGTTCTTTCTCCCGCGCGGCATCTGTCTGTGGATGGGCGACGCTCTGCCTCAGCTGGTACAATCCGGTAATATCACACACAAAAAAACCCCGGCAGGGCTCTGCTCTGATATATCCTTCTGCCAGGAGCTGTTCATAAGCCATCTCCACCGTACTCCGGCTGACCGCGAGATTTTCAGCCAGAAGGCGTGTGGATGGCAGTTTTTCCCCTCTGGAGATTATGCCTTCCACAATTTCATCCCTGATATAGCCATAGATCTTTTCATAGAGGGGAGTCTTTCCTCCCCCCTGCAGATCCACCATACATTCCATCATGCCTGCGGTTTACTGCTCTTGATCTCTTCCACAATGATCTGCTTGAGATCAAATGCCTTGTCCTTCATCTTATGGGAAGCCATCGACGAACTCTGGATATTGGAAATACACTTGGACGCCACATCATACTTTTTAAAATGATAAGACATCACTGCGAGCAGATAATCCAGCGTGCACTGGTCCATCCCGCAGATCGGAAACATCTCGGAAGACATCGCCTTTAAAAAACCTTCGTACGCCTGCTCATAAAACGCCTCTTCCTGTTCTTTGCATTCCTTGCGTATCTGCTCCGTCTCAGGCTTTGTCTCATCAAGCGATTCGGCCTTACCCCGGTAAATCCATGCCAGATTCAGGCAGGTATACGCCTTCTCGCTGGTCTTTCCTTTTTTTACCATTGTATTAATAAGAGACAGCTTGTAGCGGTCAATCGCCATATCGTATGTAATCAACGGCGGATCGGCCTCCCCCGACGGCTTATAGCTGGCGCAGATCTGCTCGCGGACCAGCCTTGCCTGGCCGCTCGTAATATGCTCAAAATACATATGCATCGCCGTATAGCCGCAGCTGGGGCACGAAGCGACTTTATATTTTAAGGTATCAATCCCCTCAAAGTGCGGGCGGAGATCCATGTCCGGCTCCTGGCGTTTCACACGCCCGGTCTTGACCATTTTGGACTTGAACACCTTGTCGCAGACAGGGCAGCGGAGCGTCTTGTCCAGAAGAAATGTATCCTCCGTCGGTATCTCCACCTCTTTTTTTTCAACCGGAGCTTTTTCTGCTTCTTCTTTCTTTTCTTCCTCGAAGATTTTCTTCGAGCCGTCCACCTTTATGCCAAATTTCTCCAGACCTGCAAATAAATTCATACTGATAACCATGCCTTTCCTGATTCCTCCGGAATGCCGCAGGAATCCATTTTAACTGATATAAGATGAGGCATGCGGAAGCGATTTCCACACTTTCCATCCCAGGTAACATCAGCCCGCAGACTGACTTATGACACCGGAAGCTTAAACGAACTTTTCAACGATACTATCCGGTTAAAAACAAGATGATCCGGTGCGGAATCTTTCACATCCACACAGAAAAACCCCTGTCTGACAAACTGGAAACTGTCATACGCCCGAGCCCCCGCCAGGCTTTCCTCAAGCACGCAATTGTCAAGTACCGTGAGTGAATCGGGATTTAAGTTCAGACTCCCGTCTTCATTGTACACCCCTTTTTCCTCGTCCACAATATTCTGATACAGACGCACTTTCGCCCTTACGGCATGCTCTGCGCTGACCCAGTGAATCGTCCCCTTAACCTTCCTGCCGTCCGGACTGTTGCCGCCCCGCGAGGCCGGATCGTAGGTGCAGTGAATCTCTGTCACTTTTCCGCCCGCATCCTTTTCAAAACGGCTGCATTTCACAAAGTACGCGTTCATCAGACGCACCTCGTTTCCAGGAAACATCCTGAAATACTTCTTCGGAGGCTCCTCCATAAAATCCTCGCGCTCAATGTACAACTCCCTGGTAAACGGAACCTTCCTGCTCCCCAGCATTGCATTTTCCGGATTATTGACAGCGTCAAGATATTCCGTCTTCCCTTCCGGGTAATTGTCGATGATCACTTTCACAGGATCCAGAACCGCCATCCTGCGCGGCTTTTTCAGCTTCAGATCCTCGCGGATGCAATATTCAAGCATCGCATAATCAACCGAGCTGTTCGCCTTCGCCACGCCGCACAGATCCACGAACATTTTCAGGGATTCCGGTGTAAATCCCCTTCTGCGCAGGGCGGCAATCGAGACAAGGCGCGGATCATCCCACCCGTCTACAATCCCCTCTTCCACCAGACGCTTGATATACCGCTTTCCCGTGACAACATTGGTCAGATACAGCTTGGCAAACTCAATCTGCTGTGGCGGCATCTCATACTCCAGCTCACGTACCACCCAGTCATAAAGCGGCCTGTGGTCTTCAAATTCCAGCGTGCAGATGGAATGCGTAATTCCCTCGATCGCGTCCTCGATGGGATGCGCAAAGTCATACATCGGATAGATGCACCAGGCATCCCCCGTCCGGTGATGATGCATATGCGCCACACGATAAATTACCGGATCTCTCATATTGATATTCGACGAGGCCATATCTATCTTTGCGCGCAATACCTTCGCCCCGTCCTCCACCACGCCGTTTTTCATATCCTCAAACAGCGCCAGATTCTCTTCTATGCCGCGTTCCCGATACGGGTCATCCTTCCCCGGCTCCGTCAGCGTGCCGCGGTACGCCTTAATCTCCTCCGCCGTCAGATCAGACACATAAGCCTTTCCCTTCCGGATCAGCTTCACAGCCGCCTCATACATCTGACCGAAATAGTCAGAAGCAAAGAAAAGACGGTCCTCCCAGTCAGCGCCAAGCCATCGGATGTCTTCCTCGATCGCCTCCACAAATTCACTCCGCTCCTTGGTCGGATTGGTATCGTCAAAGCGCAGATTAAACTTTCCATTATATTTCTGTGCCAGCCCGTAATTTAACAAAATCGATTTGGCATGGCCAATATGCAGATAACCGTTCGGTTCCGGCGGAAATCTCGTGTGAACCTCTCTGCAGTGCCCCTCGCTGATATCCTTATCGATGATCTGCTCAATAAAATTTCTCGAAACTGTTTCGTTGTCCATAAATATCCTCCCATGCCGACGCGCTTAAAAAGCGCGCCAAAAGGCAACTCATGATCTATCATACATGATACCGTAAAAAGGTGCAAGTATAATATAGCATGAATTGCCTCTCATTGCGAATTTTTGTTATATTTTGCCCGTGACAGACTATAACGCGTAATCAACCGAACCGCCGATGGCTTTTTCCGCGTCCGTTTTAAGATAATCTGCGCGCTCGGAGAAAATTGCATAATCAATCTTTTTTAAAAGTTCGCTCCAGGTCGGCGCGGTGACCATTATCGTATTCTCTCTGTCTGTAGCCGATACCGAACCGTCCCACTTTCCGGCCGTTTCCTTTCGCTGCTCCGCCCGCTCCGCCCGCTCCGCCGCCGCGTCCTTCGCCGCTTTTTTGCGGTCCGCACTGTCCTTCTCCTTCTTCTCCGTGATACGCTCGCGCTGCTTTGCCAGCGATTTGTCGATCACGGCAAACAGAGACGCCGTCCCGTTATCGTCAAACGTCATGCCGAACGACCGGACTTTATCCGCATTCGCTCCAAGGCTTTTCTTCATCGCTGTCATCTGCGTCGTGGCGCCGCTTAAGATCGCCTCGTACTTCT
>CANDFU010000245.1 GCA_947384095.1 uncultured Roseburia sp.
CGCAACCTGCTTCTGCATCCCCTTGGACAGCCGCCTTATATTCCTCTTCACATCGATATCCGGAAAAAATTCCTGCATACGGTAAAAAAGCTTTGCGTCAAACCGCGGATAAATACCCTCATAAAAACGCTTCATCTCCATCGTATCCGCCTGCATAAAGTAAAACAGCTCGTCCGGTATATACGCCATCTTCGCCTTTACCGCCTTATTTTCAAATATGTTCTGACCATCCACGCATACTTCCCCCGCGTCCGGCCGGTACACACCGGTGATATGCCGGATCAGTGTTGATTTTCCCGCACCGTTCGGCCCCACCAGCCCGTAGATATTTCCCTTTCCGACATGCATATCCAGTCCATCGATCGCGGGAAAGCCGTCAAATGCCTTTTTTAACTGTCGAACCTGTATCATGTCTCCCCGCCTCCTGTCAAAATATCAATCCGTTCCAGCAGATCCTTTTTCTTTACGGACAGAAAATATAATTCCTCCACGATCTCGTCAAACTCTTCGAGAAGCTCATGCTGCCTCGCATCATACGTCTCGCCGTCCCCTGCCACGAAAGTCCCTTTTCCCGGCACCGTATAGATGTATCCCTCGCCTTCCAGGTCACGGTATGCCCGCTGAATCGTATTCGGGTTGATCGCCAGGCTGGACGCCAGCTCCCGCACGGACGGCAGTTTCTCGTCCGCCAGAAACGTATTTGAAATAATCAGCTTTCGGAATCCGTCCTTGATCTGCTCGTAAATCGGCTTGGAATCCCGGTAATTTAACTGGATCACCCTCCCCCGCCTCCCTTCTGCACCCACTGTACTGTGTGTTTTAATACGGTCACTATACCATGAGAGGGTGCGGGGCGCAAGGAAAAGAATCCTTAATATTTTTTAAGATTCTCTGTATGCCGGATTCCACTCCCCGGCAGCCCCGTCCGCTGCCTTCCCCGTCACACCAGGCTGAGAAAACCGCCCAGATTCCCTCTCTTCCCCCTGCTGGCCCGGTGTGAAAACAGAAGCTCCGGATTACAGCAGGTGCACAGGCCGCCAACTGCGATCTGCCCTTCGGGCACCCCTGCCTCCATAAGCACGATCTCATTGGCGCGCCACAGATCAAGCAGGTATTTCTCCCCCCGCGGCCTTGCAATCTCTTCCTCGTGGCCGCGGAACGCCGCAAAAAACATCTCCGCCACATCGCGGCCGACTTCATAACAGTTTCCGCAGATGGACGGGCCGACGGCGCAGAGAAGATCCTCCGGCCTCGTCTGATAGGCCTGGCGCATCGCATCAACCGTCGCCGCCCCCATCCTTCCCGCCGTCCCGCGCCAGCCCGAATGGCTTATCCCGACGGCGCGGTGCACCGGGTCGAGAAAATACAGCGGAACACAGTCCGCAAAAAAAGCGGACAGCACCAACCCCGGTTCATTCGTGATCAGGCCGTCCACCTCCTTATAATCCAGCTCCCGCAGCAGACCCGCTCCCGCATCCCCTGCAGCCACCCTGCGCACATTTGTCGTATGCGTCTGATCCGTAAAGACAAACCGGCCATACTCCACTCCAAGCGCCGCGGCAAGCCGCCGGAAATTTGACTCCACCGCCGTTCTTTCGTCCCCGCGGGAAAAACTTAAATTCATTGTAGAATAAATCCCCTGGCTTACGCCTCCCAGCCGTGTGGTAAAACAATGTTTTACCATACCGGTCTCCTCAAATAGCGGGAACTTTAACAGCAGAAGTCTGCTGCCGTCCTCATTTTCGTGCCATTCTTCTCTCAGCAATCCTCCATCTCCTTCTATCATTTACCGGAAACCTCCGCAATAATCAAACGCATTTTTTACAATCTCGATCTTTGTTCCGCGCACCGCGGCGACATCAAAACGGCAGGGCGTCGTCTCCCCATAGCCGTGAGTAAAACAATAATAAGCCGCCGTCGTGCTGATGGCACGCTGTTTTCTCTTATCCACCGCCTCGAGCGGATCCCCGCTGCCCTGCCCGCGCCTGTATTTTACCTCCACAAAAACAAGAAACCCGTCTTCTTTTGCGATAATATCAATCTCCCCCGTCCTGCACCGGAAATTGTATTCCAGAATCTCATAACCGCATTCCGCGAGATATGCTCCGGCCTCCTTTTCATGTGCCGTGCCGATTTTCCGTCTGTTCACGCTTCTCCTTTTCCTTTGATTGTTTTCTGCCTCCGGCCTGTCCGCCAGGATACCCGCCTCCCGGCTCATCCCGCGTCCGTTTACAGCAGACCGGAATCTTTTAATTTGCCCTTCATCCGGTCCATATCGTCCACAAAGACCAGGATTTCCGCCACCACCTCGTAGAGCTCCGGCGGTATCGTGTCGCCGATCTCCAGCTTCGAGAGCGTCTCTGCGAGCTTATTGTCCTGATAAAACGGCACGTCGTTTTCTTTCGCCGTCTCAATGATCTTCTCCGCCACCGCCCCTTTTCCTGCCGCGAGAATCTTCGGCGCCACATCTCCCGGCTGATAGGCAAGGGCCACGGCCGTCTTCTTTTTTTCTTCCTCTTTTCTGGCCTCTCTCTTTGCCGCCATCTCAAATTCCCCGCCTTCCATAACGCATTCATCGCTCAAAAATATCTATCGACCCGATCCTTTGTTTCCCTAAGGCCATTCCGTGAAATTGCAGCTACAGGATGAGACATCCGTGATCCGTATCTTATTCACGGGCAAAAGCATTCTGACAATTCTGCCGGATTCTCCGCCTGTAGCGGGGCGCTTTTGCGGCATACGGACTCGATAGTTCCCAGACGCTTACCATCGGGAGTCCGCTCTTTTGCTGCGGGCTCCGTGCGGCGCCTGCCGGCATAGCGGGCTGTGTGCATCCGCCGGAGGCTCACAGGAAACCCTCTTTCCTACATGGCGGCGCCGGTATGGCCGGTATGGGGTTTCCTATAAAAGAACAACGTATTCCTCCTCTGTCTAAGCCCTGACGTCAAAGGAATACCGGCGCAGCCCTCTTTTTTGTGTCTGACCGCCCTTTAAGAAATCTTCCATCCGGTTCTGCACTGCCGCCGCCTCTCTTTTTTCCTGAGAAATCGAAATTTTACAGCTGTATCCTTTCTTTTTCAGATGCTTTTCCAGGATGGGAAGATGCTTTTCCACCAGACGAAACGACACGGCGTCCGAAAAGTAAAAGTTCGTCGTCACCTGTTTTTTCTGCATCCGGATGGAGACGTCCGTCGTCCCCAGATTGTCGAGATCCAGATGAAGGAATGCGCTCAGTTCCGCGTCCGGGTCGCGAAGCTGCTTTTTGTTGCTGTAAACATACAGCTCCCCGTTCGCATTCTGTCCCGACATCTTAAGTGGCATCTGGACATAGGTGTAGACCTGGTTCATCTGATTCATAAATTCGATATTGCCGCGCACATCCGCCGCCGTCTGCGCAAATGTATTCTGCCCGGCCGCGCGCATGGCATGTTCCATCTGCCCGAGCTGGCGGTCTATCTTCTCAAACAGACGCCCGAGACTGTTTTCTTCTTTCAGATCCTCCGGCCTTACCAGCCACTGTTCTTTTATCGCACTCTTTAACACTTCTTTAAATTCCCGCCCCGAAAAAAGTTTTGAAAGCCCGGCAAACCCATACTGTTTTTTGTCTTCAAGCGCTTCTCTGACCGCAGCAAGAAATTCCCCGGCCGTCATCTCCTTATTCAGAGCGGGCGCCGCCGTCCTGTGGAACACCTCCTCCGGAATCGAAGCCCTGGAACCGTCCTCTTCTCCCTGCAATGTGTCCACAAAAATATCTTCCTGCGAGGCGCCGGGAAAAAGCTGTGCATCGCCGGCCAGCGCCGGGACACTCTGCAGCAGCTTTGTCAGGCCGTCGAGCTGTCCTTCCCCGAAAAGCTGTCCCAGCGTCTCTCCCGCC
>CANDFU010000246.1 GCA_947384095.1 uncultured Roseburia sp.
CCTGTATTTCTCAATGGTCTTTTTGACGACTTCCTCCGGAAGCAGCAGATCGCTGTCCGGATTTTCTTTCAGCCAGTCTCTCACAAACTGCTTGTCAAAAGATGGCTGCGCCTTCCCCGCCTCATATCCCGCAAGCGGCCAGAACCTTGAACTGTCCGGAGTCAGCATCTCATCACCGAGCACAATCTCTCCATCTTCGTTCAGTCCGAACTCAAACTTCGTATCCGCAATAATAATCCCCCTGCCCAGCGCATACTCCGCGCACTTTTTATAGAGGGCAATCGTCTTGTCACGGATCTGCGCCGCATATTCCGCCCCTTTCCCGGGATAAATTTTCTCCAATATTTCCACACTTTTTTCAAAAGAAATATTTTCATCATGAAGACCGATCTCCGCTTTTGTGCTCGGCGTATAGACCGGCTCCGGCAGACGATCCGACTCTTTTAACCCCTCCGGCAGACGAATCCCGCATACCGTCCCGTCCTTCCGGTAACTGGCCCAGCCGCTTCCCGTGATATATCCCCTCACGATACACTCGATCGGAAGCATCTGAAGCTTCCGGCACATCATACTGTTTCCGTCAAATTCCTCCTTTTGAAAAAACTGCGGCATGTCCGCAACATCCACGGAAATCATATGGTTCTTTACGATATCGCCGGTAAATTCAAACCAGAATTTTGACATCTGCGTCAGAACCGTTCCCTTCTTTGTAATTCTGTTTTTTAAAATATAGTCAAATGCCGATATCCTGTCTGTTGCGACAATGATAAGGCTGTCGCCGTTATCATACACTTCGCGCACTTTTCCTTCTTTCACTGGTCTGTATTCCTGCATGCTCTTTTCCCCTTTTCCGGTGGCTCTGCCATCACCCATTATAATGTGTTCTCATATCGCGGTTTCCCGACATACCGCAATTTTCTTCTACCAAGAGATTATAATACAGGCCCTTTGTCAAAGTCAATCAAAAGAATCCTGCCCGGAGGGCTTTTTCTTTCACAGGAAATCCTGATGCTTTAGCGATCCACAGCAACAATGCCTTTCCAATGAACGAAAAAATGCCCACAGATTTTCCCAATCCGTGGACATTTAATTATTCGAGATCATTTTGGTCTGCAACGCCTTATGCGTATTTTCCTACCTTAAACTTGCGGATCAGCCCTTCAAGGTTTTCTGCCTGTCCGCTCATCTCCTGACTTGCGGCCGCACACTCGTCCGACGTCGCGGAATTCGTCTTGACCACATCATTGATATGCTCCACACCGTCGTCAATCTGCGAAATTGCCGCCGTCTGTGCCTTCAGCGCATCCGCAACCCCATTGACTTCCTGCGTGATCTCCTTTGAGCTGTACACCACATTTTCAAGCTGCTGCGCTGTCTCATCGGCAATAATCATCCCCTTTTCAACGGCCCGCACAGACGTCTCAATCAACGCGGTTGACTCTTTTGCCGCGGCGGAACTCTGCGCCGCCAGCAAAGACACCTGATCAGCCACAACTGCAAATCCCTTTCCCGCTTCTCCGGCACGGGCAGCCTCAATCGACGCGTTCAGCGCCAGAAGGTTCGTCTGCGACGCGATATCGTTGATTGTCGCGATGATTTTGCTGATCTGGCCGGACGACTCACTGATTTCGCCCATTGAAGTCACCATCTCCTGCATTTTCTGATTGCTCTGAATAATCTCAGCCCCGAGGTCTTCCACCTTACGGCTGATCTCCTTGGCATTTCCGGCGTTCTCAGACACCTGCTCGGACACGGAAGCCAGCGTAGCCGTCAGCTCTCCGGTAATGGCTGCCTGATCTGCCGCTCCCTGCGCCAGGTATGTAGAACTCGCTGCAACCTGCTGTGCATCCCCCGAAACCTTGTCCGCGACGCTCTGAATCCCCTTTACCGTATCCGACATGCTCCGCTCAAACAATTCCAGAGAATCACGGATTCCGACAAAATCCCCCTTCCACTCCACTTTGGGCTGCACATCGAAATTTCCGTTGGAAAACTCCTCCATGGAATGAGAGATATCGTCCACATAAGAACCGAGTATCTTTATGGATTTTCGCAGACTATGCGCAAGGCTGCCGATCTCATCCTCGGAATGATACTCAAGATTGCTGTGCAGATTGCCCGCCGCAAGCTCTCCCGCTACCGTCTCAAGCTCACGAAGCGGTCTCAGAATGGAATTCACAATGCATTTTCCGATTCTGACAGCCATAATCGTTGCTACGATGACAAACAGGACAACCAGGGCGGCGCTCGCAACCGCCACAATCTGGCTGACTCTCATCGAAGCCTCTTTTTTCGCCTGTGTCGTCTCGTCCAGCCCCTCGATAATCTGCACAACGTCGTTTAAGGCCGGCGCACATTCGGTCAGGATCAGCTCTGTCGCCGCATCTTTCTTTCCGGCTTCTATCTTATCCATAATATCATATCCGACCACGCTCCACTTATCCAGCGCCGTCACATACTGCTGATACAATTCCGTCTCAATCACATCTGTTTTGTCAAGAATTTCAAGCTGCTTCTCAACATCCGCCATTTTCACATCCACTGCATCCCTGTATCCCTTATAGGCTGCAGTATCTTCATTCAAGGCCATCTCGCGGATATTGCGCGCCGCAATATTGACGTCAATGCGGCACATCTTTACCGCCGTATCCGCACTCTGCACGCCGTTAATATAGCTGTTCAGATTGCCATACAGATTCAATAGCCCCCCAATGCTGATGATTCCGGATAGTATCATCATTCCAATCACAATCATATAGCCGGAATCCAGTTTTTTCTTCATCTTCATGCGCTCGATTCGTTTTAGCATACCCATTCTCCCTTTTTACGACTGACTACAAAATATAATTTATTTATACTACAAAACCAGCAAAAAATCAACTGATTGTTTTAAAAAAATAGTACTTTTGTATTGTTTTTTAACTTGCATTTTTTTCGGGATCCCTTATAATGCTTATCATAACGATCAAATGGCAGGAAAGGAAAAATACCTATGAAAAACGATATTCGTCTGGTTGCCCTCGACCTGGACGGCACCCTCTTTAACCGGCAGAGCCAGATCTCACAGACTGACCAGTCCGCCATCCGGCAGATCACAGAGAGCGGAATTGAAGCGGCCATCTCCACCGGCCGTCCCTATGCGGGCCTTCCCGTCGGCCTGCTGCCCGACATCGGTATCCGCTACGCCATCACCTGCAACGGGGCAGCCGTCTACCGCCTGTCCGACAGGCGCTGCCTCCATTCAGACTGCATGCCTCCTTCGCTTGTCTGCTCCCTCCTTGACGAACTTCAGAAAAAAAGCATCCACATGGATGCCTTTATCGATGGAGACTGCTACAGCCTCAACGCCTGCGCCCGGAATATCGACCGCCTTGACATGCCGGAATCCATCCGCCGCTATATCAGGGATACGCGGACTTTCGTCCCCGATCTGGCTGCATATATACGTGAACACGGGCGGGACGTACAAAAAATGACACTCAATTTCTATCCGCTGCCCGACGGCACGTTTCTGCACCGCGATGAAGTCATGACGCTTCTCGCCGCCTGCCCGCAGATTACCTTTTTATCCGGCGGCTATCACAACCTGGAATTTACACGCGCCGGCGTCACAAAAGGCACGGGACTGCGCTTTCTATGCCAGCATCTTGACATTGATATCCGTCAGACCATGGCCTGCGGCGACACGCAGAATGACCTGGATATCCTGAAAACGGCAGGAGTCAGCGTCGCCATGGCGAACGCTCAGCCGGAAGTCAGAGAAATCGCCGATTTTATCACATTTTCCAATGAAGAAAGCGGTGTCGCACACGCGCTGCAATGTCTGATCGGCTGAGTCTGCCGTCAGCCTTTCCGATTTTCTCAGGCG